>NZTO01000037.1 GCA_002703375.1 Fidelibacterota bacterium
TGTTTGCTATTATTTTTGGAGTTTTTTTTGGCATCATATCAGGACTGAACTATAAAAATAAAATAGATAGATTAATTGTTTTCCTATCAATTGTTGGAATATCTAGCCCTGTATTTTCTGTAGCATTAATTTTTATTTTTATTTTTAGTATTCAATTAAAAGTTTTACCCCCATCAGGATATCAAGGAATTCAATATTTTATATTACCTTGCATTGTTTTAGGAATAAGATCTTTGTCATTATTTATTAGAATAACTCGAGATAGCTTCGTAGAAATTATAAGCGAAGACTATATAAGAACAGCAAAATCTAAAGGATTAAAAAAGCACACTATAATATATAAACATGTATTAAAAAACTTATTAATTCCTTTAATTACGATAGTTGGTATAGATTTTAGTAGTTATTTAACAGGAGCTGTTCTCACTGAATCAATTTTCGGTTGGCCTGGAATTGGACGTTATCTAGTAGATTCAATTTTGCAAAGAGATTTTCCAGCCATTCAAGCAACTGTTTTATTTATGTCTTTAGTTTTTGTTATGATCAATCTTCTGGTAGATATACTATACTGTTTTGTAAATCCTAAAATAAGAGAAATATTAATTGAAAAATAATCAACAGATATTTGCTTTTATTATAATCATCATTGTTTTGATAATGTTTATATCATCGTACATGTTCCAAGATTATAATGTCATCAATTTAAACAATGTATTAATGCCAATGTTTTCTGAAAACCATTTACTAGGAACTGATCAATTTGGCAGAGACCTGTTTGCTCGAAATCTTCGAGCAACATGTATATCAGTTTTTATAGGTTTTTTTGCAAGTATCATTTCTGCAGTCTTGGGTACTTTTTTGGGTCTAATATCGGGTTACTTCAAAAGTTTTGACGCTTCAATTATGAGATTCGTAGAAATTGTACAAAGCTTTCCAACTCTATTGTTATTAATAGCATTAATATCTATTTTTGAACCAACGATAAATTTAACTATATTAGTTATTGGTTTTGCCTCTTGGCCATCAATCACAAGAATGGTAAGAGGCCAAGTCTTAAAAGTTCGTTCTGAGCAATATATTATAGCAGCTCAGGCAATGGGATACTCTGACTTTAGAATACTAATATATCATGTTTTTTTAAATTGTTTATCTCCTTTAATAATAATATTTACATTAAACATATCAAGCGCAATGATGTTTGAAGCAGGACTATCTTTTTTGGGCTTGGGGGTTCAACCACCGACTCCAAGTTTAGGTAGAATGATTAATGAGGGTAAGGATTTTATATTAAGCTCACCCAACTTATTCATTCTACCAAGCTTAATACTTGCAATGATAATAATTTTTTTCAACTCTTTAGGGGAAAAGTTAAGAGAGACTTTAGAAGTAAAAAAATAATCAATATTTGTTCTACAATCACTAATACTATTAAATTGTCTTGTAGAAGGAGAGGATAATTATGAAAATAGAAAGAATAAATAAAGGATCGTGGGGAAAAATAAGGGCTTTTTTTGATATAAGAACGGAAGAAGGCTTTGTTGTTAAAGGATTTAAAATAATTGAAGGAATAAACGGACTTTTTGTTGGTTTTCCAAGCCAGAAAGGTCAAGATGACGAATATTACGATACTGTTTTTGCAGAGAAAGAATTAAAAGATGAGCTTTCTCAACTAGCAATAAATGAATATGGCAATGAGGTTTTACCACCACAAGAAGTTAATAATCAGCAAAGTGGTTTCCCAGAAAATTCAAATACACAAAACAATATTGCATCAGATAGCATTGAATCTGTTGAACCATTTTCTGAAGACGATATCCCATTTTAATTTAGATTGCAACAAATTATAAATTGGTGCGTATATTATCATAAAGAAATTCGCGCATATCGCGCAAATATTATTGAAAGATAGAGTTAATATATGAAAAAATTAAGCTTATTTCAGACAACTATAGGTAAAAAATTATTAATGGCCTTGACTGGAATTCTATTTTGTTTCTTTTTATTAGTCCATTTGTTGAATAATTTAACATTGTTTCTTGGTCCTGATTCATTTAATGCTCTTGTAAGTAGTTTAGAATATATTAAACCTTTAATAAGGGTATTGGAAGTATTGTTATTAATAATTCTAGTAACACATATCTATAATGCCTTTTTCTTATCTTATAAAAGTAAATCATCAAGGCCATCAGGGTATAGTTCACAAATCAAGGATAGTAGCACGATTTCATCAAAAACTATGCTTATAAGTGGTGTAACTATTTTGTTATTTTTAGTTGTACACCTAGGTACATTTTGGAGAATTTTTCAAAGCGTCGATGATCATTCAATCTACTATGATATAGTAACAAAAAACAATATAGTAGGTTTTGGGAATCCTCTTATTGCAGTGCTTTATATGGCAGCTTCTATTTTTATAGGCATGCATTTAAAACATGGTTTTGAGTCTTCATTCAAAACATTTGGAATTAGCAATGTTAGGACAAAAAATATCATAAATAAGGTAGCAATATTGTTTTGGTTTGTTGTGCCTTTTGGGTTTTTTGTTATTTCTGCTTGGTTTGGTATTATAAAGGGGTTATTATGAAATTAAAATCAAATATTCCAGAAGGAAGATTAGAAGCCAAATGGACAAAGTATAGATCAACGCTACCATTGGTGAGTCCAGCAAATAAAAAGAAATTAGATATAATAATAGTTGGTACAGGCTTAGCTGGGGCCTCAGCTGCAGCATCGCTAGCAGAAATGGGATACAATATAAAAAGTTTCTGTTTTCAAGATAGCCCAAGAAGAGCGCATTCAATTGCTGCTCAGGGTGGAATAAATGCTGCTAAAAACTACCAAAATGATGGTGATAGTATTTATAGATTATTTTACGACACTATTAAAGGAGGTGATTATAGATCTAGAGAGGCAAATGTTTACAGACTTGCTGAAGTAAGTGGAAATATTATTGATCAATGTGTAGCACAGGGTGTGCCTTTTGCTAGAGAATATGGAGGAACTTTAGATAATAGATCTTTTGGTGGTGTGCAGGTATCTCGTACATTTTATGCAAGAGGTCAAACGGGTCAGCAACTTTTATTGGGTGCATATAGCGCTTTAAGTAGACAAATTTCTAAAGGTCAGGTTAAAATGTACAGTAAGCATGAAATGCTTGATTTAGTAGTTGTTGATGGTAAAGCAAAGGGAATAATTACTAGAAATCTTGTAAATGGAAAAATAGAACGATTTTCTGCAAACGCTGTTGTTTTGGCAACAGGTGGCTATGGTAATGTTTATTATTTGTCAACTAATGCTATGGGTAGTAATACAACTGCAATATGGAAAGCTTATAAAAAAGGTGCTGCAATAGCAAATCCTTGTTTTACGCAGATTCACCCTACTTGTATACCCGTTTCTGGTAAATACCAATCTAAATTAACTCTTATGTCAGAATCATTAAGAAATGATGGGAGAATATGGGTACCAAAGAAAAAAAATGATAGTAGAAATCCTAATGAGATACCAGAAGATGAAAGAGATTATTATTTAGAAAGACGATATCCAGCATTCGGAAATTTAGTACCTAGAGATATAGCCTCTCGGGCTGCCAAAGAAAGATGTGATGCAGGATATGGCATAGGAGAAACGGGTCAAGCAGTATACTTAGATTTTAGAGATGCTATCAAGGAGTTTGGAGAAGATACTGTAAGGGCAAAGTACGGTAATTTATTTGATATGTATAATAAAATTACTGATGATGATCCATATAAAACGCCAATGAAAATTTATCCAGCAGTACATTACACAATGGGAGGATTATGGGTAGATTACAACCTAATGACAACAATCCCTGGTCTTTTTGCAATTGGAGAATGTAATTTTTCAGATCATGGGGCAAATCGACTTGGTGCATCAGCACTAATGCAAGGATTAGCTGATGGCTACTTTGTATTACCTTACACAATTGGACCCTATTTATCAAATGAGATTAATTCCGAAAAAATAGATATTAACCATGAAGCATTTGTTGAATCAGAAAAAAGCGTAAAACAAAATTTAAGTAATTTTTTAACAAATGAAGGTACAAGTACTGTTGAAAGTCTTCATAAAAAACTTGGTGATATTATGTGGAACTATTGTGGAATGGCTAGAAATAAACAAGGATTACTAAAAGCATTAGAAGAAATAAAAAATCTCAAAAAAGAATATAAAGAGCAAATAATTGTTCCCGGATCATCAAAAGAATTAAACCTTGAATTAGAAAAAGCTTGGAGAGTCGAAGATTTCATTGGATTAGGAGAAGTAATGATAAACGATGCCTTAAGTAGAGAGGAATCGTGTGGTGGTCATTTTAGAGAAGAGCATCAAAGTGAAGAAGGCGAAGCATTAAGGAATGATGATGAATTTACATTTGTTTCAGCTTGGGAATATAATGGTGAAAAAGATCCTAAGTTGCATAAAGAGCAACTAAATTATGAAAATATTAAATTAACACAAAGAAGCTATAAATAATGAAAAGAATAAAGTTAAATGTAAATGTTTGGAGACAAAGTTCAAATGAAGATGTAGGAAAGTTCGTAAAATATACTTTGAGTGATTTGAATTCACATATGTCATTTTTAGAAATGCTAGACGTATTGAATGAAAAATTAATTGAAGAAGGAAATAATCCTATCTCTTTTGAACATGATTGCAGAGAAGGCATTTGCGGGAGTTGTTCAATGATGATAAATGGTGAACCACATGGACCCCAAAAAGCAACAACAGCTTGTCAGCTACATCTATTTAATTTCAGAGATGGGGATGAGGTTTATGTTGAACCATGGAGAGCCAAACCATTTCCTATAATAAAAGATCTTGTAGTTGATAGAAGTTCTTTTGATAGAATCATACAATCGGGTGGGTACGTATCAGTAAACACAGGAAGTGCACCAGATGGCAATGCAATTCCAATTCCTCAAAAGGATGCTAAATTAGCATTTGATGCTGCCGCTTGCATAGGATGTGGAGCTTGTGTAGCAAGCTGTAAAAACGCATCTGCATCTTTATTTGTATCAGCAAAAATTGCTCAACTTGCTATTTTGCCCCAAGGAAATCCTGAGAGAAAATCAAGAGTAATAAATATGATAAATCAGATGGAAGAAGAGGGGTTCGGACATTGTACTAATACAGGAAATTGCGAGGCGCAGTGTCCAAAAGAAATATCAATTTCTAATATAGAAAAAATGAATCAAGAGTATATAAAGGCTAATTTATAAATATATAACAAATAAGATATTATTAGCCAGAGGTTAACTTAAAGTTAATAGGAACAGCAATCCATACACCAACTTTTTTATCTCTCTGTTTCGCAGGTTTCCACCTCGTTTTTTTTATAGCATTTATTGCCGCTTCATCTAAACCAGTGTTAGGAATACCGCGCAGGGTCCAAATTGAATCTGCTGATTGTGCAACATATCCACTTTTATAAACATAAAATTGAACTTGAACAGTCCCTTCAATTCCAGCCTCCCGTGCAATCTCAGGATAAATTGGTCTTATTGGTGTTCTCGGTTGTGGAGGTTTATCGTAAGCAATAAATTGAACTTTGGGGCCTGAAGAGGGGGGAGGTGGCGGTGCATCCCAGTCGTCGAAGTCGTCGAAATCAGTTTCCTCAATAGTAATATCTTCATCTAAAAATTCATCATCAGAAGCTATTGGAATAGAAGGTCTTGGAGGAGGTTCTGGTAACTTAATTTGCTGTGTTTGAGGAATATCAAAGGTTTCAATCTCCTCAACTATAGAATATTCTGTTACTTTTCCCTCATCTAAAAACCTTGGAAACAAATAAAAGATAAAGCTTAGAAATAATATTACAAATATAGTTATTTCTCTTATTCTTACGGGGTAAGAAGTTAATAATGGGTCTTTTCTAATCATTAATTTGTTTCTGTTAGTGCAGAATAACTCAATTTAAGAGCCTGCGCCTTTCTTAATTCAGTATGAATTTCAGAAATTAGTTTCATTTTAGCATCTTGGTCAGATTTTAAAGAGACTGTAATTTTTGGATCTTTACTTATTTTTTTATACATTACCGAACTCAATAAGTTTGAATTAATTATTCTATCATCAACAGAAATAAGACCATCTTTTGTTGCCCAAATATAAGAGGTATGTCTTTTACTTTCTAACTTTTCAATCATTTTAGCTCTTGGCATTAATACGTTTAATCCATCAAATTCTCTCATTACAGTTGTTACCATAAAAAATATCAATAACATAAAAATGATATCAGGCATTGATGATGTAGATATTTCAGCTTTGTTTTGAGTTTTTCTTTCTACTTTCATTTTACATGTCCGGATTTGCTATTGAGATTCTTGAAGCTTTAGCCATTTTTAATTGATCTAATACTTTTAAATAATCATTATATTTTGTTTTTGAATGAGACTGGACTGAAAAGATCATCTTGTCATTTGAAGCCATCTTTCTTTCTGCAATTCCCTTAATGTCCTTTACTAATGTTGGATTATCATCAAGTAAAACTTTTCCAGATTCATTAATTAAAATATTAGTTATATTGCTCTTTGGAATTTCTTTTTGTTCACCATCTGCAGGCAAAACAATATTGATTCCTTTGTCCATAGATATAGTAGTGGTTACTAAAAAGAATACTAATAGCAAAAAAGCAATATCAGCCATAGAAGATGAATTAATTTCATCTAAACCGCGTCTTTTTTTCTTAAACATATGTTATTTGGAATTATCTTTTATAGCGTTTAATAAAGTTGTTGCACTTTTTTGCATAGTTACTATTTGATTATCAATAATGTATAAACAAGTGTTTTGAAATAATTGTAAAACAATCGCTACAACAAGACCAAAAGCAGTAGTTAAAAGTGCCACTGAAATACCGCCAGCAACAACAGCAGGAGAAATATCATTAGCAGCTTTAATATCATTAAAAGCTTGAATCATCCCCCATACAGTCCCTAAAAAACCCATCATAGGTGCAGTTGCAATACACAAAGAAATCCAAGTCATATTCTTTTCGAGAGAAGCCATTTCAACGCTACCAACATTTTCAAGGGCTGCTTGTGATTCAGACGGCCCTCTATCTGCTCTTTCTAGTGCGCTAAGACATAAATTTGCAACAGGACCAGTTTTATTTTCACAATCAGAAATAGCATTTTCAATGCCATCATTCTTGATTGTTTCAGATACACTAGCTGCAAAATTTTCGTTTAAACCAAGCCCTTTAATTAAATGAATTAATCTTTCCAAAACAAATATAAGACCAATTATAAATATCACAAGAATTGGCCACATGAAACCACCACCATCAAAAAATAATTGAACCATTTAAACTCCTTTTAAATTGAAAACTGTCTATTATAAATAAAAAACTACATCAATCTTATTAATTAAGTGTTGGAAAAGACAATCAAAATATCTAATTATCTTGTAAAAGTTTATAAGCATCCTCAAAAAAATCATAAGATTTCAAAACTTGCTCATCCATTTTAAGATTCGTTTTATATAAATACTGTTTTCCCCATATTGAACTAGCTACTTCTGCTTTTATTCTATTTTCAATATATCGCCAGTCTAAATCAAGATCTTGTAAAGATACATCAATTTTTTTATCATTTAGTACATTAATAAGATTATTTTTATTTTTTTCATTAATGAAAAATGCATCATAAAAATCATCATAATTATTATAAATACCATTAATTTGATCTTTAATTTTTGATGAGAAATTGAATATTAATCTATCTGGATGAGTTAGTATATTAATAGTAGTTTCAGTTAATTCTTCTTCACTAGGTACGTAAAAATCAGGAATAATTCCACCACCACCATAAACAGTTCTACCATTTGACGTTTTAAATTGAGGACGTTCTAGTAATGTTGAATCAGAAACTTCCCTATTTTTTTTTACTAAATCTGTATAATAATCCTCATATGTTTCATCATAATCTCTTTGAATCAATCTTCCAGAAGGAGTGTAGTATCGTGCTATTGTTATGCGAACCGCCGAACCATCGCTATATAATGGAAATTGTCTCTGAACTAAACCTTTTCCAAAGCTAGTTTCTCCAATAACAATACCTCGATCTAAATCTTGGAATGCACCAGAAACAATTTCGCTAGCGCTTGCAGATCCCCTATTGATTATTGTTACTATTGGTATTGTCTTATAAGGAGCATTTTTTGTAGCATAATAAGTATTATCAGTTCCGCTTATTTTACCCTTTGTAAATAAAATTTTGTCATTAGAACTTATAAATAAATCTATCATCTTTATCGCTTCATCCATTAAGCCACCGCCATTGTTTCTTAAGTCTAATACTAGTTTAGTCATTCCCTCTTTTATTAAATTGTCCATAGAATTTTGTAGTTCTTCGGTAGTTGTTGAGGCAAATCTATTGATTTTAATATAACCAGTATTTTCATCTATTAAAAAAGAAGCCAAAACGCTAAAAATTGGAATTTCATCTCTTGTTAAGGTTATTTTTTTTAAGTTGTCTGTACCTGCTCTTTTTATAGATAAATCTACTTTAGAACCTTTTGGACCTCGTAATTTTTTAAATACTTCATCAAATGTAATTTTGTACGCTGAAGTATCATTTATTTCAATTATTTGGTCACCGCTTTGTAAACCAGCTCTATCTGAAGGTGTACCTGGAATAGGTGATATAACTGTAATATAGTTATCCAATATATCAAATTCTATTCCAATTCCTTCAAATTTACCCGAAAACTGTTCATTAATATTCTTAAGATTTTCAGATGATATATAATTAGAATGNGGNTCAAGTTCATCTAACATACCAACAATAGCACCATCAATAATTTTATTNAGATCAACATCTTCAAAATAATTGTCATTCACCAATCTTAAAACCTCAGTGAATGTTTTTAACTTTTTGTATTTATCATTTGAACTAATATTGTATCCAAAAATCAATATGGGAACTGCAATAAACAAAAAATAATATTTTCTTTTTTTGAACATTTACTAAGTTAGTTGTTTTATTGGTACTTAAAATAAATAAAAATCATTTTATATAATATAATTTCATAATATTTTTAGAGTTCTGCATGAAAAGTAAAAATCAAAATAATTTTATAAACATTCAAGGTGCCAGGGAAAACAATTTAAAGAATATAAATATTTCAATTCCTAGAAAAAAACTAGTTGTTATAACAGGCATGTCAGGTTCAGGTAAATCGTCATTGGCATACAATACAATATATGCTGAAGGNCAAAGAAGGTACGTTGAATCGTTATCAGCCTATGCTCGTCAATTTTTAGGTATTATGGATAAACCGAAAGTTGATAATATTGATGGATTATCTCCAGCAATTTCAATTGAGCAAAAAGTAACAAGTAGAAATCCGAGATCTACTGTAGGAACTATTACGGAAATTCATGATTATTTGAGATTATTATATGCAAGAGTAGGTACTCAATTTTGCTATAGATGNAATAGACCAGTTGAAAATCAAACAATTGATAAAATTATTGATTCTATTTTGGCTTTGCCTGAAGGAAAAAAAATTCAAGTTTTAAGTCCAGTTGTTCGGGGCAGAAAGGGTCAATTCAAAGAGCTTTTTAAATCAATTTCAAATCAAGGATTTGTAAGAATTAGAATTAATAAAGAAGAGCATAATCTTCCATTAGATTTTGAANTAAATAAAAATAAAAAACATAATATTGACGTTNTAGTTGATAGATTGGTTATAAAAGATAANGTTANAGAAAGATTNACCAGTTCTGTAGAGN
The DNA here is from genome assembly GCA_002703375.1 of Fidelibacterota bacterium. GTDB lineage: Bacteria > Fidelibacterota > Marinisomatia > SCGC-AAA003-L08. The sequence goes on from NZTO01000037.1 coordinate 9,755, forward strand.
TAGCATTGAAACTTGGTAATGGATTATTAAAAATAGAAACAGATAAAGAAAAAATAATTTTTAATGAAAATTATTCCTGTACCAANTGCGACTTGTCGTTTGAGTCACTAGAGCCAAGAATGTTTTCCTTCAACTCTCCATTTGGAGCTTGTAAAAAATGTTCTGGCTTAGGNACTGAGATGTCAATGGATCCTGATTTAATTGTNCAAGATAAAACAAAAAGTATATTAAAGGGATGCATTTTACCTTTAGGAGAACAACCTCGAGGGGGATGGTGGGGCACACTTTTAAAAAATTTAGCTAGAGAACACCAATTTTCATTTACCATCCCTTGGAATTCTCTTGATCAAGATGTTAAAGATATTATTTTATANGGGACGAAAAAAAAGAAAATTAGTCGAGTTAATAAAANACCCCAATTTTTTGGAGAAAATAAAACGCGATTTGAGGGTGTTATTCCTAATTTGGAAAGACGATATTCGCAAACTACATCTAGAAAAATGCGAGAATGGATTGAAAAATTCATGGCAATTCAACCCTGTTCTAGTTGCAATGGTGGTAGACTTAATAAATCAAATTTATCTGTTAGNATAGATAATTTAAATATATCAGATATTTCAGAATTAACAATATCAAAGTTGTCAAGTTTCGTTGANACNCTTAAATTTGAAAAACAAAAAAAATCNGTTGCANATCCAATTATTAAAGAAATTTCTGTTAGATTATCATTCCTNATTGATGTAGGATTAGAATATTTAACATTNTCNAGAAAGGCAGGAACTTTATCTGGAGGTGAGGCACAAAGAATAAAATTGGCAACTCAAATTGGATCTAGACTTGTGGGTGTGTTATATATATTAGATGAACCAACTATAGGATTGCACCAAAGAGATAACAGGCGTTTAATTAATACATTAAAAGGTCTTAGAGATTTAGGCAATACAGTAATTGTAGTTGAACATGATAAGGAAATTATGTTAGAATCTGACTATATTGTTGATATTGGGCCAGGAGCAGGAGAAAATGGAGGATATATAATTGCAGAAGGAAGTCCAGAAAAAATAAAAAAAAACAAAAGATCTTTAACCGGTCAATACTTGTCTAATAGAAAAGAAATTAAGTTTCCTGCAAAGAACAATCTACTAAATCTTAAGCATATTGAATTAAATGGAGCTTCTGGTAATAATTTAAAAAATGTAAATTTAAAATTACCAATTGGTAATTTTATATGTATTACTGGTGTATCAGGATCTGGAAAATCTTCATTAATAAATCAGACNCTCTTTCCTGCGCTTTCATATGAATTCAATAGAACAATTACAAAACCATTGCAGTTTAAATCATTAAAAGGAACATTACATTTAGATAAAGTGATTAATATAGACCAATCCCCAATTGGTAAAACGCCTAGATCAAATCCAGCTACCTACACAGGATTATTTACCCACATAAGAGAATTATTTACACAAATACCTGAATCTAAAGTTAGAGGATACAAACCAGGCAGATTTTCATTTAATGTTAAAGGAGGTAGATGTGAAAATTGTCAAGGTGGAGGTTTAATAAAAATTGAAATGCACTTCTTGCCTGATATGTATATTAGATGCGATGAATGCCAGGGNAAGAGATATAATAGAGATACTTTGGAAATACTTTACAAAGGNAAAAACATATCAGATATATTATCAATGAGCGTTGAAAAGGCATTAATATTTTTTAAAAATCATAATCAAATAAAAAGAAAATTACAAACATTGGTTAGTGTAGGATTAGGTTATATTACTTTGGGTCAGCAGGCAACAACATTATCAGGAGGCGAAGCTCAAAGAGTTAAATTATCGTCAGAACTATCTAAAATAGGAACTGGAAGAACATTGTATATTTTAGATGAACCCACTACGGGTTTACACTTTGAAGATGTAAAAATGCTTTTATCTGTATTGCATAGTTTAGTTAATAAAGGCAATACTGTCTTAATTATCGAGCATAATTTAGATGTCATAAAAACAGCTGATTGGGTTATAGATTTGGGACCAGAAGGAGGATCTGGAGGGGGAAATATTATTGCAGAGGGTCACCCAAAAGCAATTTCAAAAACAAAAACTCATACAGGAAAATACTTAAAGTTAGCTTTTGCTGAATAAAAAATTTGTTTAACGACAAGAAATAACTTTTTTCTGGACTTAAGTTTTAATAAATTGTGTACCTTATTTATTATGATTGAGTCCTATAAAAACCCTATAAATAATATCATAAATCCCAACAATTTAGAGGAAGATTTAAATACAGAAATATCAATACGACCTGCTTCTTTAGATCAATTTGTTGGTCAAAAAGAAATTACAGATAACTTAAAAGTTTATATTAAAGCAGCAAAGCAAAGAAACGAAGCTTTAGATCATGTACTATTTTTTGGTCCTCCGGGATTAGGTAAAACAACATTAGCAAATATAGTTTCCAAGGAGCTAAATGTGAATATTAGTTCAACTTCGGGTCCTGTTTTAGAAAGAGCAGGCGATCTTGCAGGAATGTTAACTAATTTAGAAAACAAAGATGTATTTTTCATTGATGAAATTCACAGAGTAAGTAGTATAGTTGAAGAATATTTATATTCTGCCATGGAAGATTATATTATTGATATCATGCTCGATAAGGGTCCCAGCGCAAGAAGTGTTCAGTTAAATTTAAATCCTTTCACATTAGTAGGAGCTACTACTCGTTTAGGAAACTTAACATCGCCTCTAAGAGACAGGTTTGGTGTTATATTAAGATTTGACTTTTATAATGATCATGATTTGGGAAAAATCATAAAGCGTTCTAGTAAAATTTTAAATATATCTATAAATGAAAAAGGAGTTTCTGAAATTAGCAGAAGGTCAAGNGGCACCCCTAGAATTGCAAATAGAATNTTGAGAAGNGCACGAGATTTTGCTCAGGTTAATTCAAAAAAAACAATTGATGAAGAAGTTGCTAAAGAAGCATTAAGAAAAATGGGCATTGATGAAATGGGTCTTGANGAAATGGATAGACAAATTTTAAATTCAATTATTGATAATTACAATGGAGGACCAGTTGGTATAGAAACCTTAGGGGTTGCCATTTCAGAAGATGCTAAAACAATAGAAGAAGTTTATGAACCATTTTTAATTAAAGAAGGATTCATTCAAAGGACTCCTAGAGGTAGGATAGCTTTAGAAAAAACATACAAATATTTAGACAAAGAATTTAAAAATAATAATCAACAGAAATTATTATAACTAGGAAAGGAAATTATGTTATTTAGTTCAGTAGAAAAACCCCCGAGACTATCAGAGTTTGAGATGGAAGTCCCTGAAGANAGAATTGCTCAAAATCCATCAAAAAAAAGAGATGAATGCAAATTAATGGTTTTAGATCCAAAAAACCAAACATTAGAACATAAGAAATTTCATAATATTATTGATTATATGAGAAAAGGNGATGTTCTTGTTATGAATAATACTAAAGTTTATCCAGCTAGAATTTATGCTTGGAAAGAAAAATCTGAATCAAAAGTAGAAGTTTTCCTNTTGCGAGAATTAGAAAATGATCTTTGGGAAGCTATGGTTAAACCTGCAAGAAAAGTTAGAATTGGAAATAAATTAATTTTTGGTGAGGGTATAGCCTGTGATGTCATAGACAATACAATATCTGGAGGAAGGGTATTAAGATTTGAATATGATGTAGATTCAATTTACCCTTTTATTGATAAAAATGGAATGTCTCCTTTGCCGCCGTATATTAAAAGAGAGTCTACAGAAAAAGATAAGGAGACTTATCAAACAGTATATGCATCTGAAAGAGGATCTGTAGCAGCTCCNACCGCAGGGTTACATTTAACAGAAGATCTAATGAAAAAATTAGAAGACAAAGGAATCAAATTGGTATATGTAACTCTTCATATAGGATTGGGGACTTTTCGTCCAATTATGGTTGAAGATTTGACAAGGCATCAAATGGACTCTGAATATTATAGTGTTTCATCCGAAACAGCATCAATAATAAATGAAGCGAAGGAAANAAGAAAAANAATTATAGCAGTAGGAACATCTACTGTTAGAACTTTAGAAACAGTTACAGTATCAGGATTCCAAATAACAGGAACCAGAGGATGGACAGATAAATTNATTTATCCTCCTTATAAATTCAAAATGGTTGATAGTTTAATAACAAATTTTCATCAACCTAAATCTACGTTAATGATGATGGTTTCAGCATTCACAACTAAAGATTTTCTCTTAGAAGCTTATCNAGAAGCAATAAATAAAAAGTATAACTTTTATAGCTATGGTGATGCTATGATAATAATATAAATGTATAGAATAGGTCAAGGAATAGATTTTCACCAATTAGTAGAAAACGTTCCCCTAATTATAGGTAATGTTACTATTCCATTTCATAAGGGGTCAGAAGGACATAGCGACGGAGATGTGCTGTTTCATGCCTTGACGGATGCTATTTTTGGATCTATTGGAGCTGGAGACCTAGGTTTTCATTTTCCTTCAACTAGCTCAAAATGGAAGGATGCNGATAGTACCATATTTTTAAAATATGCTGTTAAAATGCTCAAAGATAAAAAATATAAAATAGTTAATACAGATTCGACAATTATTTTACAAAAACCAAAAATTTCTGCTTACATACCTAAAATTAAAAAGAAAATTTCTCAAATAACTGATTGTAATAATGTTTCTATTAAATCTACAACTACTGATTATTTAGGTTTTGTAGGAAATTCAATGGGAATATGTGCAATTTCAAATGTTTTAATTTGTAAAGATAGTTAGTATGTCAGTCCGCGTTAGATTTGCTCCAAGCCCAACCGGTTTTTTACACATAGGAGGNTTGCGTACTGCATTATATAATTACTTATATGCCAAACAAAATGATGGAANATTCATATTGCGTATTGAAGATACNGATAGAAATAGATATGTAGAAGGAGCTGTTGAAAATTTAATTAAAACAATGCAATGGTCTGGCATAGAATATGATGAAGGACCAAAAATTGAAGGAAATAAAGGACCATATTTTCAATCAAAACGTTTAGACATATATAAAAAATATATTCAAGAATTAATAAAAAAAGAAAAAGCATATCCATGTTTCTATTCAATAGAAAGATTAAAAAATATAGAAAAAGAAAATATTCCCAGCAATATTTTGACTCAACAAGACCAAAAATACCGTAATATTTCTATAGATGAGTCAATTACTAGAATGAAAAATGAAAATCATGTTATTAGATTAAAAGTACCTAAAAGTGGAAGTATAGAATACAGAGATCAAGTAAGGGGAAAGCTTAAATTCGACTTATCTTTAATAGAAGATCAAATTTTAATAAAATCTGATGGTTATCCAACATATCATTTTGCAAATGTCGTAGATGATTATTTAATGGAAATTACCCATGTAATTAGAGGTGAAGAGTGGCTGGCTAGTATGCCAAAACACTTGCTTTTATATGAAAATTTTAATTGGAAAAAACCAGAATTTATTCATTTGCCNCTTATTTTAAATCAAGATAAAACAAAGTTATCTAAACGACAAAACGATGTTGCCGTTGAAGATTACATAAATAATGGATATTTAAAAAAAGCTTTTATTAATTATTTATCTTTACTCGGTTGGCATGGATCAGGAGATCAAGAATTATATACATTTGATGAACTTATAGAAGATTTTTCCATTGATAGAATTCAAAAAAGTGGAGCCATATTTGATATAAAAAAATTAAATTGGATGAATAACCACTATATTAAAAAATTAGANCCACAAGAAATTTTAGATAAATTCCTTAAAGANAATATTGATTTAAAAGATAAAATAACATTACCAATGATAAAACTGGTTTATGAGAAAATAGAAAGGCTTACAGACATTCGTGATGAATTGAAGTTTTTATTTGAATATAGCTTGGAAAATAAAAAATGTCATGAAATTCTAANCAATGAAAGTTCAAAAACTGTTTTAAAATTATTTAATACAAAGTTAGAAAANACTNCTATATTAGATTCAATGAGCTTTAAAACCATTGTATCTAANATTCAAGATGAGATAAAAGTGGGCGGAAAAGATTTATGGATGCCTTTAAGAATAGCAATAACAGGAAAAATGCATGGACCAGATGTTGCTAGCATAGTTGAAATATTGGGTAAAGAAGCCTGTCTTCAAAGATTGAATAATATAATTAATGACTAAAAAAATTTATAGGTCATATGCAAAAATCAATCTNACCTTACAAATTCAAAATAAACGAAAAGATAATTATCATAATATTCACTCTCTGTTTCTAGAACTGAATTATTTTGATAAACTGTCTTTTAAAAGAGCAGAAAAATATAAATTGACTAGCACTGGTTTAGACGTACCATGCGATGAATCAAATTTAGTTACTAAAGCATATAAATTATTATCTCAAAAATATAAAATAACTAATTACTTATCAATACATTTAGAAAAAAACATACCCTTGTTTGCAGGTTTAGGTGGAGGAAGCAGTAATGCCGCAACAGTTTTGAAAGCATTAAATGAAATTTGGAATTTAAATTTAGATAGCAATTCTCTTGAAAAAATTGGATCAAAAATTGGAGCGGATGTTCCNTTTTTTATTAATGGAGGGGTTCAGGAAGTAAAAGGAATTGGAGATGTTTTAAAGCCGATTGATTATTCAATGAAAGAGGATTTAGTTTTTTTGTTAGTTATTCCCAAAATAAATATTTCTACGAAGTGGGCATATGAAAAATTAAATAAACATTTGGATATAAATATAAAACCATATAAATTTCGCAGCTTCTCTAATGATTTTGATTGGGATTTATATTCAAATGACTTTGAGAATTTGGTTATATCAACATATCCAGAAATTGGTAATATAAAAAATAACTTGTTAAANTCGGGTGCATTTTTTACCAGTTTGTCGGGAACAGGTTCGACTATGTTTGGTGTATATAGAAATAAAAGTTTAGCTTTAAAAGCTCGACCCATTTTCAATTCATATCAAACTATTCTTGCTTTTCCGAAACCAAATACCCCATATGGGGCGTAGCACAATTGGCAGTTGCACCTGACTGTTAATCAGGCGGTTGGTGGTTCGAGTCCNCCCGCCCCAGCAANTTTATTCGGGGATCGTCTAATGGCAGGACTCCGGGTTTTGATCCCGGCAATCTAGGTTCGAATCCTAGTCCCTGAACGATATGAAAATATTTACTGGAAATTCAAACCCAGCATTAGCTAAGTCTATTGCTTGTTCTTTAGGAACTAGACTTGGTAATGTTGAAATAAAAAAGTTTAGTGATNGAGAGCTCAGTATTGTTTTCCTAGATAATTTAAGAAATGAAGATGTTTATATAATACAATCATTAAATAGTCCATCTGATAATATTATAGAATTATTATTAATGTTAGACGCAGCTAGAAGAGCATCCGCCAAAAATGTGGTGGCTGTAATTCCTTATTTAGGATATGGAAGACAAGATAGAAAAGATAAGCCAAGAGTTCCTATTTCTGCTAGACTAATTTTAGATTTAATAACTGCAGTTGGAATTGATAGAATTATTTGCATGGATTTACATTCTCCTCAAATTCAAGGATTTGTAAATATCCCTTTTGACCATTTATATTCTAGAATAACTATTTTAGATAGATTGAAAAAAATGGGANTAACTGAACAAAATGGAGTTATTTTAGCGCCTGATGTTGGTGGTGCCAAAATGGGACAATCATATGCAAAAAAACTTCAGTTAGGTTTTGCATTAATTGATAAAAGGAGACCAAAGCCCAATCAGGCTGAGGTAGCAAATTTAATTGGTAATTTGNAAAATAAACACGTTATTATAATAGATGACATGATCGATACTGGAGGCACCATTTGTAATGCAGCAAGTTCTGCTATTAGNAATGGAGCTGTAGATGTTACNNTTGTAGCAACCCATCCAGTTTTATCTGGTAATTCTGTTAAAAAACTACAAGAATCNCCAATAAAAAAAGTAATTGTATGTGATACAATCAAATTGAAAGAATCACAAAAGTTTGAAAAATTAGAAATAGTATCCACATCTGATGTATTCTCAGAATCAATAAAACGCATTGACTCAGGTGAATCTTTAAGTTCAATGTTTAAAATTTAATTTAGGAGTTTATTATGGCTATAGAATATAAGTTAGAAGTTCAAAAAAGAGATCAATATGGAAAAAAATATTGTAAAAATATAAGAAAAACTGGATCAGTACCTGGTATCTATTATTCAAGTGATAGCAGTAATAGTATTCCATTTGCTATTGAAAAATCAGTAATTAGAAACGCTGTAAAATCTGGTGCAAGATTATATTCTGTAAGTGTTGGTGGAAAATCTAGAACTGTTTTATTTAAAAATGTTCAATATCACCCAGTAACTGAAGAAATTCTACACGTTGATTTATATGGAGTAAATATGAATNAAAAGATTCAGATAAATGTTCCATTAGAATTAATAGGAGATCCTAAGGGTGTCAAACAAGAAGGTGGTAATTTGATGCAATCAGTTTTAGAATTAGATATTATTTGTTTACCATCAGATATTCCAGAAAAAATTGAAACAGATATTACTGAATTAGGTTTAGGAGAAAATATTCAAGCTGGTGGAATTAAACTACCTAAAAATATTGATCTGGGTATGCCTGAAGATACGGTTCTTGCTTCGATATCACACGCAATGTCCGACGCTGAACTTGAATCTGACGTATCAGAAGAGGATGATATATCATTTGAAGATAATCAAGGAGATTCGTCTGAATCAAGTGAAACTGAATCAAGTAATAGTGATTCTTAGAATTGAAAGTCATTGTAGGATTAGGTAATCCTGGAAAAAAATATNTAAAAACTAAGCATAACTTTGGTTTTTGGATCATAGATAGTTTTTTAAAAAATTGTTCATTGAAATTAAAGCCTGGTAAAGGNGATTATCATTACGAAAAAACTGACAATTATTATTTAGTTAAGCCAATGTCATATATGAATAATAGTGGCACTGCATTGGCTCAGTTTATCAGTTATTTTAAAATCGGTTTAGATAAAATACTTATTGTNTACGATGATATTGACTTGCCATTAGGTTTAATAAAATATAAAAAAAAAGGCGGGTCAGGTGGTCATAGGGGAATAGAATCAATAATCTATCATTTAAATGATGATAATTTTCATCGATTAAGAATTGGCATAGCAACGAATGAAATTATGCGACCATCAGAAAAATATGTATTATCGCCATTTCATAAAAGCTATGGTATTGATGTTGATAACGTAATAAAAAAAAGTCATAATAGTATCACTTGCTATCTAGCTGATGGTATTGATAAAGCAATGAATAAATTTAATAATAAATAGAGAGGAATAAGTGNAAAATAATATAAATCTATTATTAGTGTTGAGCTCAGGCTTAGTTGGCCTGNTGTATGCATTTTTAAAAACTTCTTGGATTAATAAACAAGATGAAGGTAATGAAAGAATGCAAAAAATAGGAAAAAACATTGCTGATGGAGCCATGGCCTTCATATCAGCAGAATACAAGGTTTTATCTGTTTTTGTTGGTATTGTTGCGATTTTGCTTGCTATTGCAGCAAAAAATCAAAATGATTCAGTTTTAATTACATTTTCTTTTCTTATTGGAGCTTTAGCTTCTGGTTTTGCAGGATATGTTGGAATGAAAGTAGCAACTAAAGCAAACAATCGAACAACTAATGCAGCTCGAGAAGGCCTTGCGAAGGCGTTAAACGTTGCATTTACAGGTGGTTCTGTAATGGGCTTAAGTGTAGTAGGTTTGGGTGTTTTGGGAGTTAGTGCATTATTCTATATNTATTCTTATCTTGAAATATTTTCAGATGTTGGCAAATTAATNCAAGCTATAACAGGATTTTCACTAGGTGCATCATCAATAGCATTATTNGCCCGTGTAGGTGGAGGAATTTATACAAAAGCCGCTGATGTTGGAGCAGATTTGGTAGGAAAAGTNGAGGCTGGTATTCCAGAAGATCATCCTCTTAATCCTGCAACCATAGCAGATAATGTAGGAGATAATGTAGGTGACGTTGCAGGTATGGGTGCAGATTTATTTGAATCTTATGTTGGTGCTATTATAGGTTCAATGGTTCTTGGTTGGGCCTTATTCGCTAACCTGGATGCTGTAGTTTTACCTTTATACATTGCAGGAGCTGGNATCATAGTATCAATTATTGGTACTTTTATGGTATCAGTAAAAGAAGGAGGAGACCCACAAAGAGCATTAAATATTGGTGAGTTTGGATCAGCAGCAATAATGGTAATTGTTATGTACTTTNTGATTACAAGCACATTGCCAAACGGATTGGGTAGTTACAGTTCTATGGGAATATTTTATGCCACATTAATTGGCTTAGCTTCTGGCTTAGGTATAGGTTTAGTAACAGAGCATTATACAGGCACAGGAACAGCACCGGTTAAATCAATTACTGATCAATCTGTTACTGGAGCTGCCACAAATATTATTGCAGGTCTTGGAGTTGGCATGCAATCTACAGCCATTCCTATTTTAATTATAGCTGTTGCAATAATAAGTGCTAATTTTTTTGCTGGTTTATANGGAATAGCAATGGCAGCATTGGGCATGTTAGCCAATACAGGTATTCAANTNGCTGTAGATGCATACGGGCCAATATCTGATAATGCTGGTGGAATAGCAGAAATGGCAGAATTACCATCTGAAGTAAGAGAAAGAACAGATAAGTTAGATGCTGTTGGAAATACAACCGCTGCAATAGGAAAAGGTTTTGCTATTGGATCAGCTGCACTAACAACGCTTGCCTTATTTGCATCATTTAGAAAGGTTAGCGGTATAGAAGGTATTGATTTAACAGATGCAACAGTTATGGGTTGTCTGTTTATTGGTGGTATGTTACCATTTTTATTTTCATCTATGGCAATGGGTGCTGTTGGAAGAGCAGCTATGTCTATGATTGAAGAAGTAAGACGTCAGTTTAAAGATATACCAGAGCTTAAAGCAGCACTTAATGTAATGAATAAAGGAGATGAAAATACTTGGAGTGACGAAGATAAAGAAATTTATGAATTAGGTTTAGATAAGGCTGAACATGGCAAATGTGTTGAAATTTCAACGCAAGCAGCTATAAAAGAAATGTTAATGCCAGGGTTATTAGCCGTTATAACTCCAGTCGTAATTGGTAAAGTGTTTGGAGCAGCACCATTAGGAGGATTATTGGCTGGCGTGACTGTAAGTGGTGTTTTGATGGCAATATTTCAATCAAATGCAGGTGGAGCATGGGACAATGCTAAAAAAATGATTGAAGAAGGAGTTGAAATTGATGGAAAACAATATAAAAAGGGTTCAGATGCACATAAATCTGCTGTCGTTGGAGATACAGTTGGTGATCCTTTTAAAGATACATCCGGACCATCATTAAACATACTAATAAAACTTATGTCTGTAGTATCATTAGTTATAGCACCATTTATTATTTAAAAAAAATTAGATAGGAGAAAAGATGAAACATTATGAAACGTTATATATTNCGCATCCAATATTAGAATCTGGAAGATTGAAAGATACTATAATGAATGTTCAAAAATTAATTGAAACAAATGAAACAAANAAAATNTTATGTACAGAAGTATGGGGTAAAAAGAAGCTAGCATATCCTATAGAGAAACAAAAATATGGTACATATGTGCTAGTTCAATATTCGGGAAATGGAAAATCAATTAAAGATGTTAATGTAGAGTTAGAACATAATGTCAATATTTTAGCTTATTTAACAGTTGAAATTGATGAAACAGAAATTCACAAACAAGAAAATGAAATTGATGATCAGATTTCTGGTTTTAGTGGTGATGAAAAAAATAATAAAACTAATGAAATATCCAAAAACAAAGATGAAGAAAAACAAGTCAAAAATAATAATTCTAAAGAAACTAAAGAAAAAATAAACGAAAAATTTGACGAAGAAAAAACAAATGAAAAAATAAAAACAGATGAGTTAAAATCTGAATAAAATTAGAATAGATAGGTAAATTATGAAAATGATGAATAACACAAGAGTTTGTCCATTTAAGGAAGACTCTTCATTAATAAAAAAAATAAATTATAAAGAACATAAGTTTTTGAAAAAATTTATAACTGAACAAGGGAAGATTATACCAGGATATGTTACAGGAGTATCAGCTAAATATCAAAGAATGCTGACTAAAGAAATTAAGAAAGCAAGAAACATTGCTCTTCTGCCATATCGTGTTGATGTTCGAAATTATTAAAAAGGAAAAAAAATGAAAATTCTATTAAGTCAAGATGTAGAAAATTTAGGGAAAATGGGAGAAATTGTTTCAGTAAAAGATGGTTACGCTAGAAATTATTTAATTCCACAAAGAAAAGCAATACAAGCTACTGAACAAAACATTAAAAACATTAAAGCGTTAGCAGAAAAAAGAAAAGAAGCTGAAGCAAAAAAGAGAGCGGATTTGAACGCACTAGCTGAAAGATTAAACAAGTTAACTATAAAGTTCACATTAAAAGCAGGTGAAGACAATAAGCTGTTTGGTTCTGTAACTTCTCAAATGATTATAGATGCAGTAAACACCAAGGGTTATGAAATACAAAAAAAAGAAATTGAATTAGAAAATCCTATAAAAACTGTAGGCAGTCATTTTGTAAATGTTAAGCTAGGTCAAGATCAAGAATCAAGAATTAAAATTAAAGTTCAGTCGGAAAAATAAATAAATAAAAATATGTATGCCCATATAACTTTTCCGGTATACAGCTTTCAGAGTTTTACATATAAAATTCCAAAAAAACTCACCAATCAGATAAATACTGGAGTTTGTGTAAAAGTCTCTTTTAGAAACAAAACAACGTTAGGATATGTTGTTCAGTTATCCCAAGAGGTCTCATACAAAGGTAAAATTTTACCTATTGACAGTATTTATTTAGACGATTACTGTATAGAAAAAGAATTATGGGAAACTTTAATTTGGACCAAAAATTATTATTTAGCTCCTTTAGGTCAGATAATAAAATTATCAATACCAACAAATTTTAATAAAAAATTTAAATCTAATATTGAAAAAAGTGTTTCAATAACAAAAAAAGGCATTAGTGAAATTTTCAATTTAAATAAAATGCCAGCTCAAAAAAAAATATTAGTTTTTTTACGTGAAAATTATGATAAAGAAATAAAAATTGTAGATTTATCTAAAATTAATACCAATTATTCTTCTATATGCAAAATTTTAATTGAAAAAAAATTAATACAATTTTCAGAAAAACAGATTAATCCATTTAAAAATTATACTTCACATTCAAAAGTAAAAACCATCCTAAATGATGAGCAAAAAAAAGCATATACAAAAATTGCAAATAAATTGAACAAAAAATCCTTTTCTCCATTTTATTTAAAAGGTGTAACAGGAAGTGGAAAAACTGAAGTTTACCTTAAGCTAGCAGTTCAAGCACTAAAAAAAAATAAATCTGTAATTATTTTGGTACCAGAAATTGCCTTGACACCAACAGTATTTAATAAATTTTTTAATGTTTTTGGTAATAAAGTAGGTTTATGGCATAGTAGGCTAACAAATTCAGAAAAAGGATGGGTATGGCAGAAGTTAGTTAAAAAAGAAATTAAGGTTATTGTCGGAGCAAGAAGTGCAATATATTTGCCAATATCAAATTTAGGTTTAATTGTGATTGATGAAGAACAAGAATCATCATATAAACAAGAAAATCCATCTCCAAGATATAACGCAAGAGATGTAGCCCTTGTTAGAGCAAAATTATCAAAATCAACAGTTGTTTTAACTAGTGCAACTCCCAGTTTAGAATCATATTATAATTATATTAATAATAAGTTTGATTTAATTCAATTAAAAGAAAGATATGGGGGTTCTGTTTATCCAGATATCAAGTTAATTAATATGAAATTACATAAAAAAGATGAATTTCAATTCAATAGACATATTAGTAAACAAATAATCAATGATTTAAAAAACTGTATTTCAAACAATGAACAAGCTATATTACTGCACAATAGAAGAGGATATGCTAATATTCAAATGTGTAAAAAATGTGAATGGATTTTTGAATGTAAGCACTGCTCCACTTCATTGAAATATCATAAAGTTGGGAATATGATGTTATGCCACCATTGTAATTATAAAACAATGTTATCACAAAAATGTTTAAATTGTGGTTGTGAAGAATTAATAATATTAGGGTATGGTACTCAAAAAATAGAAGATGAAATAATACAATTCATTCCTGAAGCAAAAATTGTTAGAATGGATATGGATACTTCAAAATATAAGGGTGGTCATTTTCATATTTTAGATAAGTTTAAAAATCAGGATTTTAATATACTATTAGGTACACAAATGATTGCAAAGGGTTTGGACTTTGAAAATGTAACATTTGTTGGTATTATAAATGCAGATGTGGGTTTATTTTTACCAGATTTTAGAGCAGGAGAGAAAATATTTCAATTAATATATCAAGTAGCTGGAAGAGCAGGAAGGAGAAAAAAAAGGGGATTAGTTTCTATCCAAACTTATAATGCGGATGATGTATTTATTAGAGCTGCATCTAATTTAGATTTAGATAAATTTTATAAAATTGCTTTAAAACAAAGGAAAGAATTGTTTTACCCACCTTTCAATAGAGTTACAAGAATACTTTTTAAAGGAAAAAATAAAAAAAACATACTTCAACTTGTAAATATAATATTTAATAAAATAAAATTACATAAATTCAATATTATTGGTCCAAGTATTGCACCAATAGAAAAATTAAATGGATTATGGAGATATCATTTGTTAGTAAAAATTGATCAGCAAAAACCTTATAGTTTTCAAAATTTTTTTGTTAATAAATTAGGACTTAAATTTTTAGAAAAATCACATAATGGGGTTAGAATAAGTTTAGATATTGATCCAATTACAATGTTATAAAATGAAATTTATTTATGTAATAATTTTATTAAATTTGTGTTTTAATCAAACTACATTTAATTTTTTAAATTTACCATATAATTCGAGATCCTTAGGATTAAATAATGTCGGTGTAGCAAGTTCATCAGAATATTTAAGTATTAATCCAGCATCTATTCAAATTAATAAAAATCAATATTCTTTTAATTACTCACTATTACCGGCAAATATAAAAATGTCAGG
>NZTO01000038.1 GCA_002703375.1 Fidelibacterota bacterium
TTTTCTAAATTATTAGTTGTTTATTTATATACAACAATGATGATGTTCTATTTCTTTTTTTACAGTCTATTTATTTCCTATTTAATTTTGGGAGATGGAGAATTAATTGTATTTCATAATGGTATATTGTTATTAGGTGAAGATGATATCATATGGAGATTTTTCCTGAGCTTTTTATTTTCAAATTTTGTAATGATTTCAGTGGCTTCACTTTGTTTCCTATTTTCATCATTTTCAAAAAATAGTGTAACTCCAATTATATCAACAATTAGTATAGTTTTCATCGGAACAGCAATATCTTTTATACCAATTGATATTTTTGAAATTATTGATCCATATTTATTTACTGGATACATTGATATTATTTTGCTATCTTTTTATGATCCAGTACCTTTTGATATTTTTATAAATTGTTTTTTTGTAACTTTTGTTTGGTCATTAATTTTTATTGCGATTGCGTATATTAATTTTATAAGTAGGGATATAATTGAATGATTATTACTAGTAGAATAATTTTATTATTTCTTTTATATAGTTTTCTATTTTCTGATGAAAATAAAGAAGATTATTATATTAGAAAAACTAATGAAAAGTTTAATGAAGTTAATGATTATCAGGTTGAAATGGTAATTAGAGTCAAAGTACCTGCTTTTCGCATGCCAAAGAAAAAGTATAAAGTATTTTATAAAAAGCCTAATAAAATAAAAATAAAATCTAAAGGTTTTGGTATTTTACCTAAAACAGGACTTTTTACCTCTCCAAATGATAATTTTGATAATTTGAAAAATATAACAATGATNTATGATNAAGATNTATCAAANCATGTANTNCTTANNGGAGATTTAATTGTTGACAGTTTGAAATTTGANATGCCTAATGAGTACTCAAGAATTACATTTGATCCAATTGTTGAAGTNAAAATTGATACAATAAATTGGGTTATAAANAATGTTACNACNAAGCTTGATNCANTAAAATTATTTCAAATAAATAATAACTANGATANATATAATNATAAATATTATATGCCAAAAGAATCTGTAGTAAAATATTTCATAAAAGACAAAAAATTATTTAACTGGATTAATAAAGATGCAAGCAATGTAATTGGGCAAGGNAAAGAATTAGCTAACAGAAACGATTCAATTGTAGAAGGCACAATTACTGTTGAATACAATAATTATAAAATTAACAAAGGTATAAAAGATAAAATATTTGATTAATGAATTTTAAATTAATATAAAATGTTAATATGATATATTTTTGTTTAAAATGATCATTAGATTTTATAACTTATTAATTATGGTCAATTTAAAATGATAGCCAAAGAAGGTAGAGTTGTTTTAATCCCGATTGTTCTGATTTGTATTATAGGAACATTAATCAATACATATTACAGTTTAAAATGGTTAGACTACTTTAACTATTTTAACTATATNTTTTTNTTGTTTTCTTTATATTTTTTTAGAAATCCTAAACGTCAAATTATTGGTGATTCTGATCAAATGATTTCTCCGGCTGATGGTAAGATAATTCAAATTATTGATGTGAATGATCCAGATATTGGTAAAGCAAAACAAATTTCAATTTTTCTGTCAGTTTTCAATGTACATTCTCAATATGTTCCANTAGATTGTAAAGTTTTATCAAGTGTTTACCACCCAGGTAAATTCCTGATAGCATATAATCATAAAACATCTACTGATAATGAACAAACAGTCATATTATTTGAAACTNNAAATAAACAAAAATTTAAAATAAAACAAATTGCAGGATTAATTGCTAGAAGAATATTGAATTATATGCAACAGGGTAAAAAACACTTNAAGGGAGACAGATTGGGTTTTATTAGATTTGGTTCTCGAGTTGAAATAATAGTTCCCGAAAGTTCATTTGATATATTGGTTAAAAATGGAGATATTGTAAGATCCAACATTACATTAATAGGGGAATTTAAAAATTGTTAAAATCACAATTCCCAAATATTATNACGCTATTGAATTTATTTTTTGGTTTTCTATCAATATTAAACAGTTACATTGATAATTACACTTTAGCTTGTTATTTCATTTTTTTAGCNGCTATATTGGATGCTCTCGATGGTAAAATTGCAAGAATGTTTGGNGTTTCAACTGAATTTGGGAAAGAATTAGATTCTCTGTCNGATCTTGTATCTTTTTGTCTCGCTCCATCCGTATTAGTTTATATTTTGTATTCACATAATATGCCAGGTATTTCTGGAGAACTTATAGCTTCAGCACCACTTTTACTTGGTGTTATAAGNCTTGCTCATTATAATATAAGTGAAAATGATGATTTATTTTATTTTGAAGGTTTACCTACAACATTTAATTCAATATTTATTTGTTCTTTAATTTTATATATAGAAAATATAAAGTTACTGGCTCCTGAATATTCTCAGCCTAAATTTTTATTGCCTATTATAGTTAGCTCTTCATTTTTAATGATTACAAGAATAAAATTCTCTAAATTCCCACTGATGAACTTTAATTCCGGCAGATTAAACAGTATCAAATTATTAATTTCAATATCTGTTTTTATTATATTTTTTATTACATTGATATTTGAAAAACAAGAAATGTTTTTTTTGCTGTGTTCAAGTACAATAATATTAACAGGTTTATTTAATCATTTGTTTTTTAATGAAAAGATTCATGTAAATATTTTAAAAAAATTTTTAGGACGTAACTAAATTTTAAAATNTATCNAAAATAAAAACTCATTTCTGATATTAAGTATTCATTTTGTAAATTAAACTATGAAAATTTTTAATAAATTCGATCTTAAAACAACAATAATTATATTTTTATTTCCAGCAATAAGCATTTTATGTATTCCACTATATATTCACAACTATGGTATAGTTTGGCAAGAACCCGCACTTTTATTTTTTGGTTGGATTTTATCAGGTCTTGGAATTACAGTTGGATATCATAGATATTTTTCTCATAAATCATTTAAAGCAAATCAATTTTTTGAATGGATTTTTATGATTTTTGGAACAATGGCTATTCAAAAATCTATTCTCCAGTGGTGTTCCAATCATAGACAACATCATAAAAAATTAGATACCGATAAAGATCCATACAGTATTAAAAAAGGTTTTTTTCATGCTCATGTTGGTTGGATTCTAGAAAATAAATCATTTGCAATTAAGGGAGTAAGTGATTTGAAGAAAAAAAAGGCTGTTGCATTTCAAGCTAAATATTATTGGTCGTTAACAATATTAATTTCTTTCATTNTTCCATTATTNATAGGGTTTTCTTATNGTCGTCCAATTGGNGCTTTGTTNTGGGGGGTAATTTTAAGAATCACATTGGTTCANCACTTTACTTGGTTTATTAATTCGCTNTGTCATTATGTAGGTACTAAACAATACAACTTTAATATTTCAGCTAGAGATTCATGGTATATGGCTTTATTTACTTTCGGCGAGGGATATCATAATTTTCATCATACATTTGAGTGGGATTATCGTAATGGTATAAGATGGTATGATTTTGATCCAAGTAANTGGGTTGTTAAATTTTTGTCTTATTTCAAAATAACATACGATCTTAAAATTGTTTCTGATACAAATATTTTTAAAGCCAANTTAAAATCNCTACAACAAAGAATAGAATTTGTTTCTAAAAAATATTCGATATCTGATAATTATAACGAGATCTTAAATGAGTATATAAAGAAATCTTTCCAACAGTTAGAGCTGTTAGAAACATTAGAAAAAAAATATAGAAATTTTAACTTATCTAAATTAAATGAAATTGATAGAAAGAAAATTGATTTTAAAAAGAAATTTCATTACAGAGAAATCCAAAATGCAATAAGTTCAGTAATGATGATGCTTGTCAACGTTAAAGCATTAAATTAATAGAAAAATATTTAAAGCAATGAATTTGAATTCAAAAAACTATTCATTTATCAAAAATATATTTTTTCTTTNGTTATCAAATACTCATTGATTAATGAAAACTAATATTTTAGATTTAATTAATCCCTCAATTAATTTTAAAAATATCCACACAAATTTACGTAATGATATTATTTCAGGAATAACGGTTGCAATAATTGCTTTACCTTTATCGCTTGCATTTGGTGAAATTTCAAANTTAGGACCAATTGCTGGTATTATTGGTGCTATAATTGGTGGNATTATCGGCGGAATTTTTGGAGGATGTTCTTTAAGTATAAGTGGTCCTACAGCACCTACATCAGCTCAAATTTCAACTTTTATGGGTTTATTTTTAATTGGCTCAACAAATGAGTCTGATTTAGTAGCTATATTCTCAATTATTTTTTTTAGTGGTCTGATTATTATATTAATATCTTTTCTTAAAATTTCTAAATATATACATTATTTGCCATATCCCATCATAGCAGGATTTATGTGCGGCATTGGTTTTCTGGTGATTATGAGTCAAATCAAACCTTTTTTTGGATTAGAACATTCAAATAGTTTAATACAATTTTATAAAAACATTAATTATGATGTACTGATAATATCTATTCCGTGTTTAATTGTTCTATTATCTTGGGGAGTTTTACAAAAAAAATATATACAATTGTCTAATATTCCATCTCCTCTTATAGCTTTAGTTTTGGGTACATCTATTGCATATTTGTATGATGTTGAAGTAATGCTTATTGGTAATAAAATGAATCATTCAGATTTTAATAATTTTGTTTTATACAAACCTGATATTTATAGATTGAGTGAGTTTTTGTTACCAGCATTGGGATTATCAGGGCTAATAATTATTGATAGTCTTTTAACTTGCGTAATTGCCGATAATCTATCTGGTAAACGTCATTTTTCAGACAAGGAAGCATTTGGCCAAGGTTTAGCTAATTTATTTTGTGGTGTATTTGGTGGAGTTAGTACAGCCACTGCAACTATGTTTACAGTGTCTAATATTAAATTAGGTAGTAGGACAATATTATCATCTATAATTTATGGATTAACCTTATTATTTATATTATTGGGCTTGAAATCTTTAGTAGCATCTGTTCCTATAGCTTGTATTGCAGCAATACTTATAAAAGTTGGTTTTGATATTTTAGATTATAGAATAATGCCAATAATNAAAAACTTATCTGTCTNCGATTTTTTAATTTTTATTTTAGTTTTAATAATTACGGTATTTCATAATATAATTTTTGCAGTACTNTTAGGTTTAATTTTNACATTGTTGATATATTTTAAAGAATTACTTTTCATTTACAAAAATAATAAGTTGCATAAACTTTTTCATGTTTCCGATAGTAATTTTTACAATAAAAAGTATGATAAAAAAAGTTTGCTAAATATTCCTTTGGCTTTTTATGAAGTAAATGGACCTTTATTTTTTGGTTCAATTAATTCTTTTACTGAAATCATAAATAATCATGAATCATTAAAAAAAATAGAAATTTTAATTATTGATATTAGCAAGGTCTCAATGTTTGATTTATCTGGTATAATTGGGATCGAAGATTTTATAATAAACTTAAAAAGATTAAACAAAAAAATATATGTACTTAATACAACATCCTCAACTGATAAGAATTTAAAAAAATTAAATTTTGTCAAAAATATTGGCAATGAGAATTATTTTAAAAATGAAGATTTTATAAATGATGTGATCCAAGATGATTTTAAGTTAAAATTAAAAAAATGATAAGAATATTATTATTTATATTTTTTTTTAACCCTATACTTCCAAGTAATAAAGATAGCTTGTTAACAAATGTTTTTTTTAGTTCTGATCTAAATATTATAGATTTGAATGAATTTAATTTTACATACGATTATAATCCTTCAAATTCCTATTGGGCTTTATCATTTGAAGAAAATGTTGTTTTTAAATCTATGCTCCAATATAATAATTTGATTGATGAATCAAAAGGTTATGTTATTAGAATTGGTAAAGGTGGTCAAATTTATTCTTTTAAAAATATTTTAGGTGAATTAGTACCACCTCAATGGAGGCATCCAANTTGGGTAGAAGCAAATTATGGTGGAGGAACATCTTACGCGCCTTGGGTTGATGAGGTATGGCAACTAGTTTGCGTAGATGGTCAGTTAAATAATCCTCCTGATTCTTCATATTTTATTCATCAATCTGGTGTATATTTAAAAACTCCTGAACAAAATCAACCATTTTACTCTCCAATTTTAGCAGAGTATTATAATTCAGATGCAAATTCTTTTTCAATAATTAATTGGGGACAACAAGCTCATACAGAGGACAACCAAAATACAAATTTTCAATCAAATNTATTATATTATACTAAGTATACCAATGTTGGTCAAGGTATCATACAAGTAGATAATATGATATATAATTTTGGATTAGATAATATAACTTTTTTAAATATACCTTGGGGTGGTGTAAGAAATTCGGTAATGGATTTTTTTTTCATATCAAATTCTGACAATACTTATAGTCTTTCTACAGCTATTTATGGTAATGGACCTGTTGTACAGACATCATCCACTGCAGGATGGTTAGCTTGGTCTAATGATTCACTTGGTAATGGACCGACATTGGGTATGGCTCATCCAACTAGAACAAACACAAGTAATAGTGTTTTTAGATATGGAGATGCAGGTAATTTAAGTGCCGAATGGAATGATCGAGATTATCACGTTTTTGAAATGATAAGATTTCCTAATGAAAATCAGTTNAATTTTGGTAAATCTATGAGTTTTCGTTATTTTTATATTTTAGGTGCAAATGTTGAGCAAGTTAAAAATATTATTATCGAAAATAATTTAGTAAATAATGCATTAGATACATCTTATACAGCTTTTATAAATGATGTTGATAGTATTGGTTATGAATTTGATAATATTGGATCTTCAATTGTNTATGGTGTTAATCAATTAGAACCCAATTTATTTTTAAAAGCAATTCCNTATCAAAACAGCTACCCATTGTTTAATATAAAATCTGAAGATTCTGTTAGTTATATAAGCTCTAATCCTTATTATTTATCAAATGTTCCTCATGATGGAACTTTAGCTGATATTGAGCTATTAGGATTTATAGATAAGCCTAGTAATTTAGTAGTTAAAAATGATACTGTTTGCTATAATTCTAGCTATTTGTTCCCAGATAATTCATATCAAGAATATATAAATTTTGATACTATTTATGTAAGCACGATACCCTCACTTTCAGTAGGATGGGATAGTTTAATTGTTTCTAAAATATATGTAAATGATATAATCAAAGGAGATTATGTATCTGATTGTGAATTGAATGTTTTAGATATAATTGCTATCATTGAACTAATTTTTTTAACTAATATTTTTAATTCNACTCAACTTTTAATTAATGATTTGAATAATGATTTTTTGATCAACGTCATTGATATTGTTATGATTATCGATATAATATTAGATAATTAATAATGAATAAATTTTTTTTTCAAATAATATTAATCTATTCTATCATTTTTTGTACAATTCCAGACAAGAGGATTGTGGCTGAATGGGAACAAGCTTTGGGAACAATGATAAGATGGCCATTAGGTATTCCTACTGATTTGGTTATTGAATTAGCCAGAGATGATAGTTTATATGTTCTAGTAGAATCAATAAATGAACAAGTTCAAGCATCTAATACATTTAATAGTATTGGATTAAATCTAGATAAAGTAATTTTTATAAATACTGATACATTTAGCCATTGGACTCGCGATTATGGACCCCAATTTTTAATTGGAGAAAATTATTGGAAGGTTATTAATCAAGATTTTAACGGCTATCCATTAGAAAATGGTTGTGATGAAATTTGTGATGATTCAATGATTTTATTTGACTGTTTGGGTAATGAGTTTTGTAATAACCAGCCATTATATCCTGAAGAGGGGTATGACTGCTACATTAATAATGATTTATGCCAAGATTTTAATGGCGATGGACAAATTCTAGATTGGCTAGGAGATGGATATTGTGATGATGGTAGTTGGGGATTAAATTTTATGTGTAATGAATATAGTTTTGATTGTGGAGATTGTGGAGGTGAAATTATTGATGACCTAGGATATTGCAATGAATCTTCCTTTGGTAATAGAATAAATAATTTTAGTGAAACCTTAAGATTCAATAATAGAGGTTGGGATGAGGATGACAACACAAATATTGATTTTGCCAATCATTATAATTGGGAAATTATAAATTTACCTCTTTTCTTTACTGGTGGTAATTTTATGACTGATGGTTATGGAAATGCATTTTCAACTGAGCTGATGGTAAATGAAAACAACTTAAATATTGATAGTTTTATAGGCATAATACAAGAAACATTGAATGTAAATAACTATCATATATTTGATAATCCAAACTTTGAAAGCATCCAACATATTGATTGTATGGCAAAACTTATCANTCCTGAGACTGTTATTATTAAACAAGTATCTCAAGATAGCCCTGAGTATGATTGTATTGAAGAGTTTGCTAATTCATTTATGGAAATTAATTCGTTTTACGATCGACCATACAATATACATCGTATATTTTGTCCTGAAATTGTAGGAGGTCCTTGGGAAACCAATCCAGTTGCGGCATATACAAATTCTTTAATTTTGAATCAAAAAGTATTAGTACCACAATATGGAATTGATTATGATTTGCAAGCCATAGAAGTTTACCAAGATGTAATGCCAGGATATGAAGTGATTGGATTTGATGGAGCTACAAATGAACCTTGGTACAGTGAAGATGCTCTTCATTGTAGAACAATAGGTATTTTTGATCCAAATATGATAAATATTTCCCACAAAAAAATAATGTTAAATGAAAATTCTTATAATTCAGAAATAGTTGTTGAAACTGAAATAATTGATTATGGAAATTTAGACATACCATTAGATTCTGTTATTGTTTATTGGAGNTATAATTCTGATAATGGCCCATATAATCAAATAAATCTTTATTATGAATCAAATAACCTATACATTGGTGAATTTCCATTTTTGAATGCTAATTCTTCTATTGATTATTTTATATCAGCAACAAATATTAATGGCAAGAAAATGAATCACCCCCCAACAGGTTGGCATACATTTAATACATCATCAATATTATTAGGCGATGTTAATAATGATTTAATCATTAATATACAGGATATAATTTTGTGTATTGTTATCGTACTAAATATGCAATATGAAAATTTAGCAGATTTAAATTCTGATCAGATTGTTGATATTTTAGATATAGTACAAATCGTAAATATNATTTTAAATAACTAGTATTATTAGCATTTAATTTAAACATATAATTCATCAATAAAAGCCTTACATATACTTACATATTTTTTTAAATTTGGATTAGCATTTTCTTGTATTATCCAATTATTAATTTTTATTTAAATTCAAATAGTTTAACCTTTGAAGGTTTTTCTAATACTTATAAAAAGGAGAAAAATAATCATGACAGTAATAAAAATATTTTTATCAATTTTAATATTTTCTTTCACTTTTACACAAGATTGTGATTCTCAGGTTTGTTTAACAATTGATGGGAATAATTTGAATTATAACTCGGAAGAGGATATAGCAGGTTTTCAGTTTAATCATAATGGCTGTGTAACGGGTGCTAGTGGAGGAGATGCAGCATCAAACGGTTTTACCATTTCAGCAAGTGGGTCAACTGTATTGGCATTTTCATTTTCTGGTGCAGTCATCCCAGNAGGAGAAGGTGTACTGATAAATCTTGAAGGTGAGCTTAATAATGAATGCCTGAGTGAATTTATATTTTCAGGAGTTACAGCAACGTCATTAAATGTAGAACTAATTCAATTAGATGAACAACCTGATTATTATTATAATTTAGATTTGGTTGAAACAGGAACCTATCAATTGGTTATTTTCCAAAATACAATGTCATCATTATTTCCAGGAGATGAAATAGGTGTTTTTGATGCTAATGGTGTTGTTGAATCCTGTGATCCTGCATCAGGTTGTACCGATCCAGTTTATGGTGAAGTNTTAGTTGGATCAGGNNTGTGGACAGGGAGTCAATTAGAAATATCAGCTATAATGTCACAGGATTTATCTGATTTTGGTGGACCAGTTTTAAATGGAGCAGTAGATAATAATCCTGTTGTTATAAAAGTATGGAAAGCCTCCCAACAAATAGAATATTCTACACTTGCAACTTGGTCCTCTGGCAATGGTGATTTTGGTGATCTTATACTTGCAGCGTCTGACCTTCAACTAGATGGATTTGAATGTGATGATATTGATGAAGATGGTACCTGCGATGAAATTGATGATTGTATAGGTGAATATGATGAGTGTGGTATATGTAATGGTAATGGAGCTGATTATGAATGCTGGGATGGATCACTAGCTTGTAATATAATAGAATGTCCAGAACCACCTTGCGATGATATAGACGAAGATGGTACCTGCGACGATATTGATGACTGTGTAGGTGAATATGATGAATGTGGTATATGTAATGGTAATGGAGCTGATTATGAATGCTGGGATGGATCAAATGTGTGTAATGAAAGTGAATGTTCTGATGAGCCATGCGATTCACAAGTATGTTTATCTTTAAGTGGAAATAATTTAAATTATATTGCTACTGAAGATATAGCTGGATTTCAATTTAATCATAATGGATGTGTTACTAATGCTAGTGGAGGAGATGCAGCAGCAAATGGATTTACTGTATCAGCAAGCGATCAAGCTGTATTAGCATTTTCCTTTTCTGGTGCTGTTATTCAAGCTGGTCAAGGTATATTAGTAAATCTTGATGGTGATGTTAACCAAGAATGTTTATCTAATTTTGTATTTTCAGGAATTGGAGGTGCAGCTTTAAGTGTTGCTTGGGGTGAAATAGAGCCACCATGTGATGATATAGATGAAGATGGAATTTGTGATGATTTAGATGATTGTGTGGGTGAATATGATGAGTGTGGTATATGCAATGGTAGTGGTCCTAGCTATGAATGTTGGGATGGATTATTAGTATGTGATGAAGGTGAATGTAGTGAACAACCAATAGATTATTATGACGTTGATTTAGTTGAAACTGGAACCTATCAATTGATTATTTTTCAAGATACAATGTCATCATTATTTCCTGGAGACGAAATAGGTGTTTTTGATGCGAACGGTATTGTTGAATCCTGTGACCCTTTAGACGGTTGTTCAGATCCAACTTATGGTGAAGTTTTAGTTGGTTCTGGAGTGTGGACAGGAAGTCAATTAGAAGTATCAGCTATAATGTCTGAAGATTTATCTGATTTTGGAGGTCCAATTTTAAATGGAGCTATTGAAGATAATCCTTTATTGATTAGAGTGTGGAAAATTCTTGAACAGCAGGAATATATTGGAACTGCAGTTTGGTCAGCTGGTAGTGGTAATTTTGGTGATTTAATTCTTGCTGCATCAGATATTCAATTGGAAGGATATGAATGTGATGACATTGATGAAGATG
Organism: Fidelibacterota bacterium; assembly: GCA_002703375.1. Taxonomy (GTDB): domain Bacteria; phylum Fidelibacterota; class Marinisomatia; order SCGC-AAA003-L08. The sequence goes on from NZTO01000038.1 coordinate 11,459, forward strand.
GTATTTGCGATGGGATAGATGACTGTATAGGTGTATATGATCAGTGTGGTATATGTAATGGAAATGGTCCTGGTTATGAATGTTGGGACGGATCATTAGTATGTGATGAAATTGAATGTCCTGAGCCACCTTGTGATGATGTTGACGAAGATGGTATTTGTGATGAAATAGATGATTGTATAGGTGAATATGATGAATGTGGTACGTGTAATGGTAATGGAGCTGATTATGAATGTTGGGATGGATCATTAGTGTGTGATGAGATTGAATGTCCTGAAGAACCTTGTGATGCTCAGGTATGTCTATCTTTAGATGGTATCAACTTATCTTACTCTTCTACAGAGGATATTACAGGGTTTCAATTTGATCACAATAACTGTGCTACAAACGCATCAGGTGGTGATGCTGAGCTAAATAGTTTTATAATTAGTGCCAGCTCATCAACACTTTTAGCTTTTAATTTAGTTGGTGGGGTAGTTTCTGCAGGTAGTGGAATTTTATTAGAAAATGTAACATGTAATGAGGACCAAATTAGTAATATTATTTTTGAAGGTATAGGAAACAATGATCTTACTGTTGATTGGGATATAAGTGATGATGATACACCTTGTGATGATATAGATGAAGATGGTATTTGTGATGAAGACGACGACTGTGTAGGTGAATATGACGAATGTGGTGTGTGTAATGGTAATGGACTTATATTTGAATGTCCAGATGGAACTCTAGTTTGTGAAGAATCTGAATGTTCATCAAATGATCTATATTATGTTGTAGATTTAGTTGAAACAGGAAGCTATCAATTAATTATTTTTCAAGATACTATTACATCATTAGAAGTAGGTGACGAAGTTGCTATTTTTGATTCTAATGGAGTTGTTGAATCCTGTGATCCTGCCTCAGGTTGTAACGATCCAGTTTATGGTGAAGTGTTAGTTGGTTCTGGAGTGTGGACAGGTAGTCAATTAGAAGTATCAGCTATAATGTCAGAGGATTTATCAGATTTTGGTGGACCTGTTTTGAATGGAGCAATTGAAGATAATCCAATTTATGTAAAAGTTTGGAAAACTCAACAACAGCTTGAGTTTTTAGCAACTATTACTTGGTCAGCTGGTGGAGGAGATTTTGGTGATTTAATTTTAGCAGCTTCAGAACTTAATTTAGAACTTTTGTGTGATGATGAAGATGAAGATGGTATTTGTGATGATATAGATGATTGTGTTGGTGAGTATGATGAATGTGGAGTGTGCAATGGTGATGGTATTATTGAAGGTGAATGCGATTGTGATGGTAATGTTTTTGACGAATGTGGAGTTTGTAATGGAAATGGTGCAAATTACCAATGTGATGATGGATCATTAGTTTGTGATGAAAGTGAATGTGATGAATTATCAAATAATATATTTGATTTACCTGCATCGTTTGAATTATATGAAGCATATCCAAATCCATTTAATCCTAGAACTACTTTAATGTATTCAATTCCAAATCCTGTAGAATTAAATATATCCATATATGATATTCAAGGTAAGATTGTAGAAGTTTTATATAATGGATTTAAAGAAGTTGGTTTTCATCAAATTGTTTGGGATGCAACTAAACATAATACTGGAGTCTACTTTATTCAAATGAATACTAATGAATTTAATAAGACTCAAAAAGTTATATTAGTAAAATAAATACTTCATGTTTACAATAATTTAAAAGATTAAGAAAGCCTCTTGAAGAGGCTTTCTTAATTTTTTAGTAACTTTATGTTTAATAATTTTTCAATTAAAAAAAATTTAAAATATTCTACTATTGAGGGCTCTCTGTGGGCATTTATGTATGGTATGGGAGAAAACTTCTTATCTGCACTAGCTGTTTTTCTAGGTTTTTCTGCATTACAAATCAGCGTATTAAACTCGTTTCCTCAACTAATAGGATCCTGCCTTCAATTATTTTCTTATTTTATTTTAAGAAAAATAAATTCAGTAAAAAGGTTTGTAGTTCTATTATCTTTAATTCAATCAGTAATGTGGTTATTATTGATTATAATATTACTTTATTATCCTTATTATAAAATTATAATAACTTGGTTTATCATATATTTCTTATGCGGTTATCTGATCAGTCCAGTATGGACGTCTTGGATGGGTTATTTGGTACCTAAACGAATTAGAGGTAACTATTATGGTTCAAGAAATAGGATTATAAATTCTTTCGTTCTAATTGCAATTTTAATTGGCGGTTTTATTTTAAAATTTTTTGATAATAATTTAACTATTGGATTTACAATTTTATTTTTTATGGCATCTATTGGTCGTTTTTTATCAACATATTATTTAAACAAAAAAGATGAAATAATTAGTTCAAATCAAAATTCTGATAATTCTTTCGTTTACTTCTTAAAAGATAAAAAAACATTGATGTTTATAATATTTAAATTTTTTATAAATTTCTCAGTAATGTTTTTAGGTCCTCTATTTGCAATATATATATTAAGGACACTTGGACTAAGTAATTTTATTTTATCATTGTGCAGCGTATCTTGGTGGCTTGCAAATGTTTTTTCATCAAGATATTGGGGAGTGTATTCAAAGAAAAATGGTAACTTACAAATTTTAAAGATAACGACAATTATCTTAACTATATTACCATTGATGTGGATATCTGTTTATTATTTTTCAGGAATATATCTTATTATATTGGTTATAATAATTAATTTGTTTGCAGGTATTACATTTTCAGGCTTTTCTCTCGCTTCATTTAATTTGATTTATGAACTAGTTGGAAAAAAAGATGTAGTTAAATTTACTTCTTTGATGCATTTGGGCGAAGGAAGTGCAATTTTTGTAGGTTCAATATTAGCTGGAAGTATTGTAGATTCAATTTATTTAAAAAATTTATTTCTTGATTATAATTTTACTTCAATACAATTATCAATGCTAATTTCAACTATACTTCGAGCAGGATGTTTCATATATTTTCTTAAATTACAAAAACAATTAAGATATTTAAAAATTTCTTAAACTTGTTAAATTTTTAAATTAAATAAAAATTTTACCAAACGTCACCATCATCAACTAAATACCAAAGATAGCAACAAGCTATTGTTCTGTAAGGTTTCCATTTAGCTGACATTTCTATCATAAGTTCTTTAGAAGGTAATTCCTTGAGTTTATATAATATTTGGAATGCTTTTTTTATACCTAAATCACCAACCGGGAGGATGTCTGTTCTATGCATAGTAAACATTAAAAACATATCAATTGTCCAAGGACCAATACCTTTTATTTTAATAAGCTCTTTTCTTAAAGACTCATCAGAATATTTAACAAAATCTATATTTTTTTTATTGTAAAAATATTTTGCCAAATTATCAATGTAAGTTATTTTTTGTTTTGATAATCCAATTTTTTTTAACTCTTCAAATTTTAAATCTAAGGTTTTTTTAAAATTAGGTACTTTATTTGGAAATAAATTTAAAAATCTATGATAAATGATTTTTGCAACTTTTCCACTAAGCTGTTGATATATTATTGATTTACATAGATCATCGTAATAATTAGTACTTTTATAAAAAACAGGTTTTTCAAATTCATTAATAAGTGAATTTAATTTTTTGTCTTTGGACAAGTGTTTAATACCTTCATTTAAAATTTTAGATTTCATTGATATAAAATTTAATATTTTTAATATAGATATTAGAATAGTTATATTCTCATTATGAAATTTTACATATCTGTTCTTAATTTTATATGTTTACTTTATTGTTCTGAAGAAAAAAGTATTTATTTTGATAATTTTACCAAACCAATAGATTCAATCAATACAAATTCTCTTTCATGTGAAAAAAAAATAATAATCAAAAGCATCAAAGGTTGGCAAACATATTCATATTCAAATTCTTTTTTTAATTGTCAATTCCATCCTTCGTGCTCAAATTACTTTGCAAAAGCAGTAATTGAAAATGGAAGTATTTTTGGATTAATAAAAGGTGCTGATAGATTAGTGAGATGTAATGTTGGTGCTTATTATTATTTTGAATATGATACTTTTGAATCAAAATATTTTTCCGATGGAAGAATGATAGACGAACTTGTACCTAACTATAATCCAAAACCAGTAAAAAATAGTAATATGGCTTTATTATATTCAGTCATTCCTGGTATTGGTAGGGCATATAGTGGAAGGTATATAGATGGATTATATAGTTTTTTTACTATTTTTTTATTTTCCCAATTATCATATAATCAATTTCATAAAGAAAATTACTTTGTTTCAACTATTTTTGCTAGTCTAGCTGTAACATTCTGGGTTGGTGATTTTTACGGTGCATGGAGAACAACAAAAGTAAAAAAATAAAATCGAATGAAAATGAGAAAATACATATTGGTTGTAATTTTACTATGCATGATTTTTACAAATCAAATTGAAGAAAAAAATATACATAATCAAATATTAGGAAGAGACAAAGATCCAAAAATTGAATCTGATATTTCCAAATTACAATTATTGTACAGAAAATCTTCATGGACAATCTTAACTCTCCCCGGATTAAGATTTTTAACTGAAATAATATATCCTAAATCAACTATTTCACATTTTAACATTAAAGAAAAAGTTGTTGCATTTACAATTGATGACGGTTTTTATGGTATGGATAATCCAAATGGAAGTATGATTGATGAGGTTACTGATTTATTTTCAAAATATGATGCTAAAGCTACATTTTTTACGAGCGGTAGTCATTGTTACTTAGAAACCCAAGATTTAGATTTATTTTTTAAAAATGGTCATGAAATAGCAAATCATAGTATGTATGATTGGCCATATGATAGATATTCAAAAAAACAATTTTTAGAAGATTTTAATATGACTGATTCCATATTAAGTCAATATACAAATGATATTCCAAAATGGTATAGAGCTCCTCACGCTAAATTATCAAAAGTTATGGATATAGTATTAAAAGAAAAAGGATACAAACACGTTGTTTGTGATGTTTTTGCAAATGATACTGCTATACCAGATTCAAAATGGATTGCAAAATATATTTTAAAACGTGTTAAACCTGGATCTATATTATTAATTCATATGCCTGAAAAGGGAGTAAGAGAATGGAATTTTGAAGCAATGAAATTAACATTGATTGGATTAAAAAAAATGGGTTACAATGTTGTAAATTTATCTGAACTTCAACAGATTTCAGAAATAAATAATGATTAAGATAAATAAATCAAAAAAAATATCTCATTTGTCGTTTAAGATAAAAAAATTTTTACAATTTTATCCTTGGAAAGATTGTGCCCCAAATCAATTTAAAAGTTTAGACAAAAAGATAAGTGATTGTAATGTTGCGATTGTTTCATCTGCAGGTTTTGTTATCAAAAACAAGCAAAAACCATTTGATATAAATGATAAATTTGGTGATTCATCTTACAGGGTTATACCTTCAAATATTAATTCAAATGAATTAGAAGAATATCAAAAAAGTAATAGTTTTGATCATTCTGGAATTAAAACAGATCCATTTTCCGCATTGCCTATTCCTCATTTGGTTGATTTGTATAATAAGGGTTTTATTGGATCTGTTAATCCTAGACATATTTCATTAATGGGTGCAAATATTAATACATCAAAATTGATAAAAAAGAGTATTCCTGATATAGTTCAAATTTTCAAAGAAGATAAAGTAGATATTGTACTCTTTATCCCAGTATGACCAATGTGTCATCAAACAGTTAGTTTGGTACAAAAGTTTTGCGAGGAAAATTATATATCTTGCTCAATGATAAGTATAATTGATGAAATAACGAATAAGTTAAATCCAAAAAGATTTTTGAGTGTACCTTACTCTTTAGGATTTCCCTTAGGTGAAATTAATCAATTTGAAAATCAAAAAAAAATTGTTAAACAATTATTAAAAACTATTCAGTAATATTTTTTTACACATTTATCGTATTTAGAAAAAAAATATAGTTGTAGATTTTAATATCTTAAATTGATAATTACTTTATGAATAAAAATTCTAAACAATATAATCGTTCCGTATCATACAAAAAGAAAATAGCATTTTCAGTTAATGATGTTTGGAAAATCATATCCACTCCTTCAAATCTTGAGTTGTTTCATCCTTTTTGTTTAAAAAATACGGTTGAAAAGTGGCCTGGTGAAAATTCGATGGATTCTATTGAATATTACAATGGGATGATTTTAAATAGAACTTTTGTTAATTGGATTAAAAATGAAGGATATGATCTATTCATTGGAAGAAAAAATGGTTCTTTATCATTTGTATCCTGGAGAATAAAAAAAGTGAGTGACAATTCTTGTACCATTAAAATTAGTGTCTATCCTTATAAATATAACATGGGAAGCAAATTTTTAAATTTTATTCCATTTTTCTTTTTTATATATCCTATTATAAAAAAATATCTCAAACAAGTAATTTTTGGTTTAGATTGGCATTTGCAAAATCGAATAAAAATTCCAAAAAATCAATTTGGAAATAATTTTTATTTTTCAAAATAAAAATTGAAAGGCTCAACAATGAAATTAATTTTTGGTATTTACTTAGCATTATTATTCTCTCAACCAAGTATAGAATGGTTTGAAGATTATAATGGAAGTGGTGAAGAGTCCCATGGACATTTTATATTATCGTGCGAGGATGGCGGCTTTCTTCAAGTTGGAGAAACTTTTGATTTTTCTGGTGGTATTTCAGCTAAGATGTATATTGTAAAAACAAATTCTAATGGACAATTACTTTGGGAAAGAGAGTTTTACACTAACAATAACAACCTTGGAAATAGTGCAATTGAAATTGAAGATGGGTATGTCATTGCAGGAGCTATAAATAGAAATAGTACCATCATTAAACTTGATAAAGAAAATGGCTCGACTATTTTTAGTCAAACATTTAATAATGGGGGCACTGATGCATTTGAAAATATTGCAAAAATACCAAATGGTTTTGTTGCAGTTGGATACGTTTTTTCTCAAGATCCCAATAATACTTTTTATACTGAAGGACAAGGGTATTTAATGTTTTTAGATAATATGGGAAATGAAATAAGTAGTATGAATTTAAATTCTTACATATCTCAAGCCTATAGAGTTCAATATTTCAATGATGAAATCATTATATCAGGTTTGACTGAAGAAGCTTTTGATTTCAAATTAATCAAAATGAATTTAGACGGAAGTATAGTTTGGCACCAAACATATGGTGGGAATGATTATGATCATTGCTTTGGGATGGATATTAACTCAAATGGTGAAATTTTTTTAGCAGGACATACTTTATCAGGTACTCAAAATTGGGATACATATACAATGAAATTAAATAATGATGGAGAATTACTGTGGGAGCAAAAAGTTGGTAATCCTAGAGGTTTTAATCCACAATGTATTCATGATGAAGCATGGGGAATTAAAGCCACCAATGATGGTGGATGTGTAACTGTAGCAGGAACAGGAGATGAATATAATTATTCTGAATGTAATGGGAATGATTGTTCTGATACTTGGAATGCTTATTTGATAAAATTTGACAATCAAGGTAATATAGAATGGGAAACTACTTTTGCTTCACTAGATGTATTTAATGAATCATACGATTGGGCAGGAGAAGACATTGATTTGACAGAGGATGGTGGAGCAATTATTGGAGTTGATAGTGGAAGATTTGGTTTTTTAAAAATTAATAATGTCCAGAATTTAACTTCAGGTGATTTAAACTATGATGATTCTATTGATATCTTAGATGTTATCATAATGATCAATATAATACTACAATTAACTGAATATGATTCTAATGCGGACTTAAATACTGATTCAACTATTAATATTTTAGACGTAGTTCAACTTGTTAATGTAATTTTAAATTAGAAAATAATTATGGAAAAGTTAGATACAATAGATCATATAGCTATTCAAGTAAATGATATAAAAAAATCAGTAGAATTTTATACAAATCGTTTTAAGTGTAAAGTTTTATATCAAGATGAATCTTGGGGCTTTTTAGAATTTGAAAATACAAAATTAGCTTTTGTAAAAAAGGAACAACATCCTTTTCATTTTGCTATATTGAAAGAAAATCTAGAAAATAACGATGAAGTAGTAAAACATAGAGATGGTTCAATTTCTAAATATGTCAAAGATATTGATGGAAATAATATAGAATTGCTAAAATACAACGAATAAATTTAAATAGGAGAATGTATGAAAGACTTATTAACATCATTGATATCTTTTTTATTTGCATTATTAATAACATACTTTTTATCGCTACAATCAAATTATGGATCAATATTATATGAGCTAGTTTTTTTAATTTATCTTATACATTTTATTTCTTACATACCATCATTTTTATTTAAAACAGAAAAATTTTATGATATTACGGGAACATTAGCTTACGTGTTTGGTATTTACTACATTTATAATTCTTTAATTGATAAAGACGTTAAACAAACAAGTATCATTGTTCTTTTGTTGGTTTTTACTTGGGCATTAAGATTAGGGCTATTTTTATTTTATAGAGTTTTTAAATTTAAAAATGATACAAGGTTTGATAATGTAAAAAAGTCAGCCTCTAAATTTTTAATGTACTTTATGGTATCATCGTTATGGGTTTTCCTTACTACTGTAAATGCTTTTGTCTATGTTTTAAATAATAATTCAGATTTTGATTTCTTTTTTTATTTTGGTAGTATTATTTGGTTGATTGGTTTCTTCATTGAAGTTACAGCTGATTTACAAAAGTTTAAATTTAAATTAATTGATGAAAATAAAAATAAATTCATTAATTCTGGACTTTGGTCATTTTCTAGACACCCAAATTATTTTGGTGAAATTCTTTTGTGGATTGGAATAGCTGTTATATCAATTCCAAGTTTAATTAGCTTTCAATATATATCTTTAATCTCTCCTATATTTGTTTATTTTCTTCTTACAAAAGCTAGTGGAATTCCAATTTTAGAGGAAAGTGCAAATAAAAAATGGGGTAATGACGAAGATTACATAAATTATAAAAATGAAACTCCAATTTTATTCCCTAATTTTTTGAATCAAAAAAAATGAATGTGTTTAAGATTTTTATAATACTATTTTTTTGTTCTACAATTGTATTAGCTCAACAAATTAGATACATTGATGAAGTTTTTGATGGTGTAAATATAACAGAAGACGTCGTTTATGGAAATTCACCTGATTTACCTTTTATATTTCTATTTGAATGGAATACATATGATATAGATTTAGATATGGATATTTATGAGCCGCAAGGTGATACAATATCAAACAGACCAGTAATAATTTTTATTCATTCGGGATCTTTTTTTTCAGGTAATAATAATAATAATGATGTAGTTGACCTATCAATATCTGCAGCAAAAAGAGGCTACGTAGCTGTTAATATTAATTACAGATTAGGACTTAATATTCTAAGTAGTTCAAGTGGTGAACGTGCAGTTTTCAGAGGCGTCCAAGATGCAAGCGCAGTTATTAGATATTTGAGAGAATATCATTTTGATTTAAATATTGATCCAAACAAGATATTTATTTGGGGTTCTAGTGCTGGTGCTTTCATAGGTTTACATTTAGCTTTTTCAGAAGATGATGAAAGACCGGAATCAACATATGGTAATAATTTTGATCCTGATTTAGGTTGTATTGATTGTGAAGGGAATGATTATAATCATGAAAGTAAACCAAATGGTTTGGTGAGTTGTTGGGGAGCCATTAAAGATTTAAATTGGATTGACTATGATAATGATATTCCAACGATCATGTTTCATGGAACATCAGATATTGTGGTTCCTCATGATTCTGGTTTCCCATTTACAATCAATATAGCATTACCTTTTGTTTATGGTTCTAGTTTAATACATCAAAGATTAAATGATTTGAATATTGTAAATCAATTAATTATTGAAAATGATGCATCTCATGAATATTGGGGCTCAATCAATGGTAATTGGATTGATGGACCGAATGACAATTTTTATGCTATCCAAGATAGTTCATTTAATTTTTTATATAATATTTTAAATAGTTATCAATTAGGTGATTTGAATCAAGATTTATCTATTGATGTTTTAGATGTAATTATTTTAGTTAATTCAATTTTAGGATCTGGAAACAATATTCAATATGATCTTAATAGTGATGGAATAGTAAATATTTTAGATGTTATTGAGATTATAAATCTAGTTTTACTTGATTAAAATGTTTAATTCTATTGAAAAAAAAGTTGGAATTATTTATTTTACATTAATTATTTCATTTATTTTTTCCAGCGAATATAAATGTGACTATTGTAAGAAGAATATAATTGGAAAATATTATTTTTTAGAACAGAAAAAATATCACGAAGAATGTTACAATCAAAATATAGTTCCAAAGTGTAATTTTTGTAAAGAATCTTTATTAGGCAGATATGTTGTTAATGAAGATGGTAACTATCATAATGATTGCTATAAAAATAATATATTACCTAAATGTTCAGTTTGTATAAGACCGTTAGAAAAAGAATATAATTATGATGCTTGGGACAATAAATATCATGGATATCATTCTAATGGTAAAGGAAATTGTTCTTCTTGCAGTAGAATAATTTCTGAACGAACCACAAATGGTGGATACATACATATTGATGGAAGAGCAATATGTAATTTGTGCGACAAAGATATAGTGAATACAAAATTAGAAATTGAAGATTCACGCAAAAGAGTTTTATTATTATTAGAAGAAATTGGTTTTCAATCCTTGTCGAATGAAATTCCCATTATATTAAAAAATAGAAATGAATTATCCTTATTGATGCCTCACAGTTCAATGATTAGCGGCTTAACAAATTTAGAACATTCATATAAGGAAAATTATTTAGGACAAATAAGTGATGAAAAAAAAGAATATGAAATTTTTATTTTAGACAAACTCAATCCCATTGATTTTGATTCAATATTAGCGCACGAATATTTACACGTTTGGCTATATGAAAATAATCTTAATTACAATAGTCAAATAACAGAAGGTTTTTGCAATTTGGCTAGAGCATATATTTATCAAAAAAATCTTGATAAGTATTCAATCATTCAATTAAACAAAATGAATGAAGATCCTGATTTAGATTATGGAGTAGGATATCGTATTGCTAATTTATGTTTAGATAATTATGGATGGAATGAGATGATTAAGCTTTTTGAAAATAATAAAGCACATAATTGTTTTTAATGAGTATTGGTAAAATATTAATTTTTTTAGGTTTTTCTTTATTGATAATCGGTCTTTTTGTTCAAATTATTGAATCAAGTAAAATGAATTGGTTTGGTAAAACTATATTTGATTTTTATTATGAAGGTAAAAATATAAAATTTTTTGCGCCAATCGGTAGTATGTTAATTTTAAGTATATTTTTATCAATAATAATCAATTTAATCATAAAATTTTTTAAATAGATTTAAAGGAATGTTAAATTAATTATCATTATTCAAAAAATATAAAGCAAGATTTTGATAAAGTTGAAAAAAAAGTTGTTGAATCTTTAGCTGAGGTAGGATTTGGTGTGCTAACTGAAATCAATATTCAAAATGCTTTTAAAGATAAGCTAAACATAAAATATAAAAAATACAAAATATTAGGAGCCTGTCATCCAAAGTTAGCTTATCAAGCTTTAGAAGATGAACCTATGATTGGAATTCTAATGCCCTGTAATATTTTGATTATTGATAATGAAAATGGATCAACAAAAATAGTTTTCCCTTACGCACATTCCTTATTAGACATAACAAAGAATGACGCAATTAATCATTTGTCCAATGAAGTAGATGAATTGCTTAAAAATGCTTTTGAAAAAATTATTTAATTTTTGTGAAATACATTTATATTGATGGGATCGGTCAAGTTTTTTTAGTTAAAAGTGTAAGAGCTAAAAAAATTAATATTAGTATAAATTCTAATAAGATTATAAAAGTATCTGTACCTATAAATATTTCTTTTAAATATGCTAAAGAACTTGTTTTAAGTAAAATTAATTGGATTAAAAAATCTCTAAAAAAAATATCAGAAAAAGAGATAGTTGATCCAATAAAAATAAATCAAATTGAAACAGCCAAAGCATATTTAAAAAAAAGAATTACATTAATAGCTAATCAACACAATTTTGTTTTTAATAAAGTTGTTATCAAAAATCAAAAATCTCGTTGGGGAAGTTGCTCATTTAAAAATAATATAAATTTAAATATTAAACTTTATAATTTACCTAATGAACTTATTGATTATGTAATATTTCATGAGTTAGTCCATACAATAGTGAAAAATCATTCTAAAGAGTTTTGGGATACAATGTTATTTTATTTACCAGAAGCAAAAGTATTAGACAAAAAACTTAAAGGTTATTTGATTAAGTGAAATGTAATAAAGTGTATCAAAATATTATTTTTTTTAAAAAAATTAGTTAAATTTGTCAGACTATTAATCAAAAAATTAAATAAAAAAGGAACTATGAATTATAAAAGATTACTTTTCAACACTATTTTAATATTTTCATTTTCATTTGCAGATGATTGTAGAACATTTATTTCCCAAGATGAATGCAATTCGGTAGATGGATGTGAATGGAATTATGAACAAAATAATTGCAGTAGCATTGATACTGAAGAAAGTATTTTACCAGAATGTGTTATGGATTGTGTAGACATAGAATCAGTTGATTTTGAAGAAAATAAAACTGAATTTTGTAATTGGCTTATTAATTTAGATCAATCTTGTTTGTCAGATTGCGATGATGAAACATTTGAAGAAGTTATTGAAGTATTTAATTTTTGTAATGATTGTTTAGAATCAGATAGTTGCGAGGAAGAGTGGGAAGATGACGAGGAGCATGAAGAAGATCATGATGAAGAAGAAGAGTGGGAAGATGATGAGGAGCATGAAGAAGATCATGATGAAGAGGAAGAGTGGGAAGATGAGTGCAGATATTTAGATA
>NZTO01000039.1 GCA_002703375.1 Fidelibacterota bacterium
ATAAGGTAATTGCGTTCCGGCAATAAATTGATGAAAATTCATAGTTATAAATTGAGAATTATTGTAGTCACCATTTTGGTTATGTAAATCACGTAACTCGAATGCATTAGGAAGATAAGTATTTGGAATATTATCAAAAGTATATAATATAAAATGATGAGATCCAGGTGCCATTGAAATTTCAATTTGTTTTATGTATATATCATTAGATGTATCCAGTGGAGTGTAATAAAAAATTTCTCTTTCATTGTTTTCCCAAATATAAAATGGTTCTAAATGTATTTGAATTCCATTTTCAGGTGGCTCTAAAGGAGTAAATTCTGGTTCAGTCCACATTGTATTATCATTTAACAAAATAATATCAGCAACAGTACCCGAGTCAGGTGCACCTGCATAAATCCATTGTTCAATAAAATCAAGTTGTCCCCTATTCAAAAATGGACCCCCCATTGGCATAAGAGATCCATAATTAGGATGTTCAGAAAAATAGTGTTCTTGGTTCCATACATCTAATTTTTCCCAAAGATAACTTCGTTGTAAACCTAATAATCCACCCTCATCACTCACTAAGACCAAATTATCTTCATATGCTGAAGAGTTGTTTGGTATGGTATTTATTAATTCTTCGTAAGCAATATCTGGAGTTAAAATTAAATTAGATTGCTCAGCATAAAAACTTCCATTGATATGACATGAAGTACAATTTGGATTAAAAATCTCTTCTTGTATTATATCCCAACTTGACATTCCATTAAAAGCACCTCCTAAAATTAAATCAACTGTAGAGATCACATCTAAAATATCAATTGTATAGTCAAAATTAAGATCTCCAGCCCATTGATAGTGATCTGTAAGATTAATTGTTTGTAAAATTAAATTAACAATTATAACTACATCGACAACATCAATATTTTCATCATCATTCAAATCACCATAATTACTATTATGTATTGTACATTCTTGTAGACAAATATATTCAGTTGAATAAAATAAATGGCTATTATCATTACCGTATGAATCATAGGTATTGCAACCTGATATTATAATACAGTTATCACCGAACCAAGACCAACCAAGCACCATTTCACAATCTCCATAATCATTTGGTATAATTGAAGGGCATTCGTGAGCTATTAGATTAAGAGTAAAAAAAAGTTTTAAAATTAATAATTTTTTGATTTGCATAATTCATTTATAATAAATGTGTAAAACTTACAAATTTACTAAAATAGTTTTACTGATACAAAATTTATCTAAAATAATATAATTTATATTCAATTAATATGATTGTAAATTTTATTGTTAAAATATTATATAATATAGGAGTATAAATGAAATTTAATTGGATTTCTCTACACAAATATGAAGACATAAAATATGAAAAAGGTGAAAAAGAAACATTAGGTATTGTTAAAATTACGATTAATAGACCAGAAGTCCGTAATGCATTTAGACCAAAAACAATTATAGAATTAAAAGATGCTTTTGAAAAGGCAAGGGAAGATTCCGATTGTGGTGTAATAATTTTTACAGGTGAAGGTGAAAAGGCTTTTTGTTCTGGAGGAGATCAGAAAATTCGAGGAGATGCAGGTTATGTGGGAAATGATGGTGTACCTAGATTAAATGTTTTAGATTTACAAAAACAAATAAGAACCATACCTAAACCAGTTATAGCATCTGTGGCAGGTTATGCTGTTGGGGGTGGTCACGTTTTACATATGATTTGTGACTTAACAATTGCAGCAGAAAATGCAAAATTTGGTCAAACTGGTCCGAATGTTGGATCTTTTGATGGAGGATGGGGAGCATCTTATATGTCAAGAATTATTGGTCAGAAAAGAGCAAGAGAAATGTGGTATTTGTGTGAATTTTATGATGCAAAGCAAGCATTAAATTGGGGTTTGGTTAATAAAGTTGTACCTTTATCTGAACTAGAAAAAGAGTCAGTAATATGGTCTCAGAAAATTTTAGATAAATCTCCAACTGCATTAAGATTACTAAAAGCATCATTAAATGCGGATTGTGATGGACAAGCTGGACTTCAACAATTAGCTGGGGATGCTACAATGTTATTTTATATGACTGAAGAAGCACAGGAAGGTAGAGATGCTTTTAAAGAAAAAAGAAAACCTAATTTCAAAAAGTTTAAACGTTATCCATAATCTTTATGTTCAGTAAAATTACACCTTGGATTATTGCAAGTAGAATTAAAACCTTGCCTGCTGCTGTGTGCCCAGTTTTTGTTGGAACTGCCTTAGCTTTTAATCAAAAAGAACAAATTAATTTTTTAATTTTTTTTTCAATACTCTTTGCTTCAATATTAATACAACTAGGTACAAATTTTTCTAATGATTTATCTGATTTTATAAAAGGGACTGATACTGATGATAGATTGGGACCAAAAAGGGCAGCACAATCTGGACTTCTTTCAGTTAATAATTTAAAAGTGGGTGTTTTAATTTCCTTTTTTTTATCAATTTTGATTGGTATTTATTTAGTAACTATTGGAGGTTATGTAATTGTTTTGATTGGCTTATTATCAATAATATCTGGAATTTTATATACTGAAGGACCTTATCCATTAGGATATAATGGTTTAGGTGATTTATTTGTTTTTATATTTTTTGGTATTATTGCCGTAATGGGAACATTTTATTTACATACTTTAAATATTAGTATAGGTTCATTTATATGCGGTTGTATTGTTGGGTCTATTTCAACAGCAATTATTGTTGTAAATAATATTAGAGATGCAAAAACTGATATTAAAACTGGGAAAAAAACATTAGCCGTCAAATTTGGGATACCTTTTTCTCAAATAGAATTTTCAATATTAGTAACGTTGCCTTTTATTCTCATTATAGTTTTATTTTATGAAATAAATGATTTAGGAATATTTTTGACATTTTTTTCATTTCCTATTTCAATAAATCTTATAAAAAGAATTTTTCTTGATAAAGGTTCAGCATTAAATGAAGTTTTAGCTAAGACTGCACGATTCTTAGTAGCATTTTCATTTTTATTATTTTTGGGCTTGATTTTATGATAATCGATAAAATTCATTTAAAATCTTTTAAAATTAAATTATTAAATAATTTTAAGACATCAAAAAAAACCTATAATTTCAGATATGGTTGGTATGTTATATTAGTTTTTGAAAACCATAAAGGCATTGGAGAAATTTCTCCATTAAAAAAATACAGTCCAGATTATAATAAGCCGATATTAAAAAAAATCAATTTTATCATTGATGAGCTCAATATATTAAAAAAAGATTTTGAAACCGATGATTATATGCAGTTATTAAACTATCATTTAAGCGATTATCCGTCAATTTTATTTGGTTTTGAAACAGCATTATATGATTTATTAAGTAAAAAAAAGGGAATCCCTTTAGCAAAATATTGGAATCAAAATTATTCTAATATTATATATTCAAATTCTATTTTTACAAATGAAAATAAAAAAGAAGAATATAACACTGTAATAAAAATTAAAGTTGTCAAAGATGATATTAAAGAGTACAAGTCTATTATGAATATGCTTAAAAAACAAAATGAAAATATTAAGTTTCGATTAGATTTTAATGGTTGTTTAAATTTTGAAAGAGCAACAAAATGGGCGGATGAGTTTTTGGATTATAATATTGAATATTTTGAGCAGCCAATGTCACCTGATTTAGACAAAATGTTAAAAGATTTGTGTTCTTACAGTCAAATACCCATAGCAATTGATGAATCTTTAGTAAACATTGATTCTACTCATGAAATGATCACTAATAAATCAGCTGATGTATTTATTTTAAAACCCATGATATTAGGAGGTTATCATAAATCAAAATCAATAATCGAATTAGCTAGNCTTCACAATATTAAATGTATTTTCACAACAACTTTAGAAAGTGAAATAGGTTTTTTGGCGAATNTTCATATAGCAGCAGCTCTAAACATAAAGGACTATTGTGGATTTTCNACTTGGAATCTATTTTCTCAACAACCATTAGATTATATTAAAGATTTAAATATTTTAATTGGTGANAAACCGGGTTTAGGTAAAACAAATGAGTACCTGGTTTAACAAAAAAATTAAAAATACTCCTAATGATAACTTTATTGTTTACAACAATCAATCGTACAGTGCATTTGATTTAAATAATAATATTAATATAAATAAAAGATCTTTAAAAGTATCAAACTTAAATAATGGATCAAAAGTAATTATTTTTTTACCTAACGGCATTGAATATGTAGAAATTATTATAGCTTGTTTAGAATTAGGAATTATAATTGTTCCAATTTCTACAAAATTTACTTCATTAGAAATACAAAAAATAATTCGTTTAGTTAAACCAGACTTAATAATATCTTGTTGGGAATTATCAAAAAGAGTAAATGACCTTAGTATTCCTTCAATTAACATTGAAGAATTTCCAACTTTGGCAAGGACCTGTCAATCATATTCAGTTAAATATAAATTTAATAAAAAAGATGTGGCAGCTATTATATTAACTTCTGGGACCACAGATGATCCCAAAGCAGTTCAGTTGACCTATGAAAATTTTGAATCCAGCTGTAGAAATTGGAATGAATTTTTAAAATTTGATAAAAATGATCAATTCTTATGTTGTTTGCCATTACATCATGTCGGAGGTTTATGTGTATTGTTAAGAGGTTTAATATATGGATTTACAATTAATATTGCAGATTCATTTAATCCCGAAATCATATATAAACTGATTAAAAAATATCCGATATCATTAATATCTTTAGTACCTACCATGTTAGATAAATTGTTGAAAAAAAATGATGCTGAAGATATTTTAATCAATTTGAGGGCTATTTTATTAGGCGGGGGACCTGCTTCAGATACTTTACTTGATAAGTGTATTGAAAAAAAATTAAACATTGTCAAAACTTATGGAATGACAGAAACTTGTTCAGGTATAGTTGGACTTTGGTTAAAAGAAAAACCTAGTAAAAAGCATTTTTCTGGATCACCATTTTCTGAAGTTAAAATTAAAATTATAAACGATGAAATTTGCATTAAGGGCCCTATGGTGATGAAAGGATATTTAAATCAACCTGATTTAAAAGATTATCATAATTCTAAAGATATTGGATGGTTAGATGATGATAACAATTTATTTATTGAAATGAGAAGAAAAGATTTAATTGTTTCTGGTGGTGAAAATATTAATCCTAAAGAAGTTGAAAATACGATTTTAAAATATAAAAATATTACTGATTGCGCAGTTATTGGTATTAATGATGAAAAATGGGGTCAAAAAGTTATATCATATTTAGTGATAAATGAAAAAACTATAAATATTCAAGAATTAATAAAATTTTTAAAAGGTAAAATTGCAAAATATAAAATACCAAAAAATTTCATCATTGTCGATAATATACCAAGAAATGAAATTGGTAAAGTGANTATGAATTTAATAAAATCTTTGTAACAATTTGAAAAAAAGAAAAGATTACATTATATAATAAATAATTGTAACTTCTTTTATGATTTTATCCTTTCTAAATATAATAAGATTATTATTTTTTAGTTTTACATTTTGGGGTGTATTCCTTTTAGGAAGCGAATTGTTTTTTTTAGTAACTAATAGTTCGGTAAATAGTTCACATAGAAATGAACCTCCGCAAGATTTATCAAGTGGTCTCTTTAATTCCTGGATAAATGAAAATACTAACGATTACCAGAAGATGAAAGCAAAGGGAGCAATTTTGATAGATTTAGATTGGGATAATGATCTTGATCTATACTACGGATTTAACAACTCTTATCTTTTTAAGAATGTTAATGGATTTTTTATCAATATTACCGATAGTTCAGATATTGATCAAGATGCTCTAATAGGTGTTGTAGCAGGGGACGTTGATAATAATGGTTACCCTGATATAATCAAACAAAGAGCACTACCATCATCAANTCATCATTTAATAATGAATCAAGGAAACAATGTTTATAATACAGTAGAATATTTACCTCCTATGTTATTGCCTGATATACATGGTCAAGGTTTATTAGATGCTGATTTAGATGGAGATCTTGATATTTTTATCATTCAAGATGAGGGTACTGAACAAGCATTTTTATTTAAAAATCAAGGTATAAATCCATTTGGAGAAGTTGAATTCATACAGTCATTTGTTTTTGAAGTTGATGACTTAAGTACATCTAGAACAATTACAATAGCAGATTATGATAATGATGGAGACCAAGACATATATGTTATNAGAAAATTTTCTATTAATTGGCTACTTGAAAATCAAACATTAACAGGAGAACCNGGTAATGTAGTCTATAATTCTAATCCCAATCCTCTTTTTCTTGAGGTGTCTCAATCACTCAATTTAGATGATCAAAATGTCAGTACATCAGGAAGTATGGGATATGGAGCTGCATGGGGTGACTATGATAATGATGAAGATTACGATTTATATTTAGCAAATTGGGGAGTAAATAGACTTTACAAAAACGATAATGGAAATTTTGAGAATGTCATAGAAGAGACTTCAACTAATGCTGACACTCTTAATAATGGTTTAGCTTGGCCTGATCTTGACAATGATGGTGATGTAGAGTTATGGATCTCAAGTATAAGAAATCATGATAATGTGTTTACAAATAATTTGGAAGAACAATTGTGGGATTCATCATCCAGTCCTAAATTTTTATCGGCAACACAAGATATCATAGCAGGTGATTACGATAATGATGGTTGGATAGATATATTTACGGCTGGNCTAGAAATGAATGAAAATGATGATAATGAAAATGATACAACGAGTGCAAAGTATACAAGTCTCCTTTATAAAAATATTTATAGTGATTCAACTATGTCAAATAATAACTGGGTTAAATTTCGACTGGAGGGAGGAAAGTATGACATAGATAATGATGGGTGGTCAAATTTAGCAAACAAATCTGCAATAGGTGCTAGAATAATTTTACATTCTAATATTGGAAATCAGATGCGAGAAATTATTGCAAGTAAAGGACATGGCAGCATGAATCCTTTAGTGCAACATTTTGGCTTGAAAGATGAAGTCACTTTTGAAGGTTTTACTATAAAATGGCCAAGTAAAGACAGCANATCGAATCAACAAAAAATAACTTATTATGATGGTCCATTTCAAGCAAACAAGATTTATACAATTGTTGAACATTTGGGTATAGTTGGAATAAAGGGAGATACCAACGATGATCAATTTGTTGATGTTCTGGATGTTGTACGAACAATAAATGAAATATTAAATGATAATTTTTTGACTGACAAAGAATTATGGGCAATTGATATGAATTATGATTTGAGTGCTAATATTTTAGATATAGTTCGACTAGTAGAATTTCTTTTATCNCCTTAGTATTCTCCATGCAAATTTTAAGAATATCGTGTTTAATTTTTTTACACATTTTGATTCTTTTGCACATATACGTTTTTGGTGATTCTGTCATTGGAAGTGTTGACTTTCAGGAGTTTTTTCATTCGTTTATTAAAAGTGGTATTATTAATGCTGGTGTAATACTTGTTTTAGTTGCATTTTTAACTACTTTAATTTTTGGTAGATTTTTTTGCGGTTGGGCTTGTCACTTTGGTGCAATACAAGAACTATCTTGGTGGATTTTAAATAAATTAAATATTAGGCCAAAAACTATTAATTCAAAACTAACTTTCATTCTACCTGCGTTTATATTAATTTATTTCTATTTTACTCCAAATATAATATATGCGTTTCATAACCCTTGGCATTCTCCAANAATCAATTTAGCAGAGCCTGAAATATGGGCTTTTTTGCCTGGTTTCATCATTGGGACATTAACATTTTTTGTTGATGGTTTTTTAATTGTATATTTTTTAGGTAGAAAGGGATTTTGTAGATTCATTTGTCCTTGGGGTGCATTTTTGAAAATTCCAAATGCTTTTGCTATGTATAAAGTTAGAAAAACAGGTAATTGNATTAATACTAACTTTTGTACTACTGCTTGTCCTGTAGCAATCGACGTTAGTTACGAAATTAATAATTATAATAAAGTTACCAATACAAATTGTACTTCTTGTATGTTATGTATAAATGGATGTCCAAGTAATGCTTTATCATATGAATTTAAAAATCCCTTGATTGAAAATATTAAATTAAAGGATTATTTTTATAAAAATGAGAGTTTTAAACATAAAAAAATTAAAGATCTTTTCACATCCATTAGAGATTATGATTATTTTATTTTATTTGTAACATTAATATTTAGTTTTTGCATTGATGGCCTTTATGGAATGGGTCATTTTTTATCATTTGGAATAGGACTAATTTCATCCATTATAATTTTTCAGTTATATGATTATAATANAAAAAATAATTATTTAACTTGGCTATACGGTGCTATTTTTTTTATTTTCTTTTTTTGGCATGGTATTATAAAATTTTCAATATGGCAAGGTACCAAAGACTATGAAAATAATGATATCCTTGGTGCAACTTCAAAACTAGAATTAGTTATAAAGATGTATCCTCAAAAGATGAGTAAATTCCATGTTATGCTTGGAGAATTATATTTAATAGATGGAAAAATTAAAAAAGCGAAATATCATGTAAATGAGGCTATAAAAATTAATCCAAATCATAGTGCACCCCAAAAATTGAAAAAAATTATAGAAAATAGAATATGATAATTATAATTGATAATTATGACTCTTTCACTTATAATCTAGTTCAATATGTTGGTTCATTTAATCCAGCGTTAAAAGTATTTAAAAATGATAAAATATCATTAGAGCAAATAAACGCATTAAACCCAAAAGGTTTAATTATTTCACCAGGTCCAGGTAAACCATCTAATTCTGGCNTATGTATTGATTTAATTAAAAATTTTAAAGAAAAAATGCCTATNTTAGGAATCTGTTTAGGTCATCAAGTCATAGCTGAAGTATTTGGTGCTAAAATTGAAAGAGCTAAAGATGTAATGCATGGTAAAATATCGGAAATTAATCATTTTGGTTCATTAATTTTCAAAAATATCCCAGATAAATTCAAAGCTACAAGATATCATTCACTCGTTGCAGCTGAAACTAATTTCCCTGATGTTTTAAAAATAACTTCAAAAACTTTTGATGGATATATTATGTCTNTTGAACATAGAGAATTGCCTATTTATGGTGTTCAATTTCATCCAGAATCAATTTTAACTGATCACGGTATGAAAATAATTGAGAATTATTTAAATATTGTATANGATGAGGATTTAAATTGATTGTTGTGAAAGGAGAAAAAAATGAAAATTGTTGATCTGATTATTGAACAAAAGTTACTAGAAATTTCTATAAAGTCACTTAAAATATCTATTGAAAAGTTAAAGTTAAAGAAAAGAGAGCTCCCTTTTGTAAATTTTAAAGATTTATTTTTGGATAAGACTTTCAAATTAATTCCTGAAATTAACCAAGCAACAAAAATGGATCATTTGAAAATGTTAAATGATTTAGGCGATAATATATCAGCACTATCAATCTTAACAGATAAAAAATATTTTAAAGGTTCATTATCNTTTTTGAAGGAAATAAAAAATGATTTTAAAAAACCTGTAATACAGAATGATTTTATTATTTCTAATTATCAAATTTATGAGGCCTACTTAAGTGGCGNAGATACTATCATTCTGATTGCTGAAATATTAAATTTGATGCAATTAAAAGATTTTTATTTATTAGGAAAAAAATTAGGTATGAATGTAATAATCAAAATTCATAATGAAAAATCAATTACAAAAGTCAATCAAATTAATCCTGAAATTGTTTTAGTTAGTTCACGAAATTTAGACACTATGAAAGTCAGTGTTGATAGATTAGACGGAATATTATCATTNTTGCCTGAAAATTCAATTAAAATTGCAGAAGGAGGCATAAAAGATAAATATACTTTCAATAAAGTTAAAGAATTAAAATATGATGCTTTAATTTTAGGGTCAATCTTTTTAAAACAAGAAAATCCTATTAATTTTGTAGAAAATTTGATTAAAGAATANTTTTCATGAAAAAAAATATTCCTTGGACCATTNATAGTTGGAAAAATTGCTCAATAAAGCACATTCCGAAATATTCGGATTTAAAATTATTGAACGAAACCACAGATAAATTAAAAAATTTTCCTCCATTAGTATTTGCTGGTGAAGTTAGAATTTTAAAAGAAAAACTAGCAAAGATAAATCAAGGAGAAGGATTTTTGCTACAATGTGGTGATTGTGCTGAAAGTTTTGACGAATTTAATGCAAATAATATAAGGGATACATTTAGAGTAATACTTCAAATGTCTATTATTTTAGCTGCAGGTATTCAACAACCTATAACTAAAGTTGGAAGAATGGCAGGTCAGTTTGCTAAACCAAGAACAAATTCTAAAGAAGTTAAAAACGGTATTGAATTACCAAGTTATTTTGGTGATAGTATAAATGATATAAGTTTTGAACTTAATAAAAGATTACCTAATCCAAAAAGAATGTTAAAAGCATATTCGCAATCAGCATCAACGCTAAATTTATTGAGAGCATTTTCAGACGGTGGATATGGTGATTTAAATAGAGTGCAATCTTGGAATATGAGTTTTGTTAAAAAGGACAAACAAGTTGAAAGATATAAATATTTAGCAGATAGCATACAAGAAAATTTAAATTTCATGAAAGCTTTTGACATTACTTCAAAAAATACTCCCCAATTGAGTAAAGTAGATTTTTATACAAGTCATGAAGCTTTATTATTACCTTATGAGGAAGCCTTGACCAGACAAGATTCAATTACGAATGATATATATGATACATCTGCTCATTTGCTATGGATTGGTGATAGAACTAGGTTTGTTAATAGTGCCCATGTAGAATTTTGTCGAGGAATAAGAAACCCACTAGGAATAAAATGTGGACCTTCACTTAAACCTAAAGAATTAGTTGAGATTATTAAAATTTTAAATCCTAAAAATGAGCTAGGAAAAATAATATTGATTACTCGATATGGTCATGATAAGGTAGATAAGTTTTTACCATTATTAATCAAAGAAGTTAATAAAAATGGTTTTAATGTGATTTGGTCTTGTGATCCTATGCACGGCAATACTATTAAAAGTAATCTAGGTATAAAAACACGACCATTTGAAAAAATTTTAGAAGAAGTTAAAAAAACTATACAAATTCATGAATCTGAGGAAAACAGACTCGGCGGTATTCATTTAGAAATGACGGGACAAAATGTCACTGAATGTATTGGTGGATCCAATGAAGTGTTAGAATCTCAATTGACTGATCGTTATAGAACTCATTGTGATCCAAGATTAAATGCTAATCAATCATTAGAACTAGCATTTTTAATAGCTGATGAGCTTAAAAAAATTAAATAATGAGAAATAAAAAATGAAATTTTTTGGAGATAAGTCCATTTCCCATAGAGCACTTATACTATCTTCGCTGTGCAATGGTACCTCAATAATTAAAAATATATCAAAAGCAGTTGATGTAAATTCAACGATGGATTGTTTAGAGCTATGTGGGATTCAAATCATAAGGGAAAAAAATATTAAATTAATAGGATCTAAATTACAAAATCCTTTACAAATATTAAATTGTGGTAATTCAGGTACAACTGCAAGGTTGTTNATAGGGTTTTTAGCAGGACAAAAAATATCAGCTACATTCATAGGAGATTCTTCTTTATCATCAAGACCAATGTCAAGAATTTCTGTTCCAATTGGTTTAATGGGATCTGAAATAAGTACTAATAAAGGTTTATTGCCAATATCAATAAAAACACAATTTTTGTGTGGAATTGATTATACTCCCAAAATTGCTAGTGCACAAATTAAGTCAAGTATTTTATTAGCAGGTTTAGGTGCTGGTGGCGTAACAAAATTATCAGAAAAATATTTGACAAGAAATCATACAGAAATAATGATGAAAAATATGGGAATTGATATAAATATAATTGATAGTCAAATTAAACTAAAACAAATAAAACACAAACTAAATCCAATGNATATTTATATTCCAGGTGATCCATCAACAGCATCTTTTTTNGCAGCAGCAGCACTTTTGATAAATAAAGAAATTATTTTAGAAAAGATTTTATTAAATGAAACTAGGACTGGTTTTTTTAAAATTATTGAGCAAATGGGAGCAAAAATAGAATATATTAACGTAGTAACATCGTTTGGTGAAAAAATGGGTGATATCAGAGTAATACCAAATCAGTTACATTCAATTATAATTGATAAAAAAATAATTCCTTCNATAATTGACGAAATACCAATTATAGCTATTTTAGCTTCACAGGCAAATGGCCAAACTAAATTAACTGGAGNAANAGAATTACGCTACAAAGAATCTGATAGAATCAGTGCAATATGTTCAAATCTAAATAATATGGGAGTAAAAATAGATGAATTAAATGATGGCTTTATTATTCATGGAAAATCGGAACTTAATGGAACAAAAATTAAAACATATAAAGATCATAGAATTGCAATGGCTTTTAGTATTGCAGGACTTATTACAAATGGTAAAACTCATTTAGANGACGAAAAATGTATTGAATTTTCTTGCCCTGAATTTTTTACTTTATTAAAAGAATTAATTAATTGAAAAGATTTATTGTATTAGGTAATCCTATAGAACAAAGTTTAAGTCCTTTTTTACATAATTGGATTTTTAAAAAATTTAATATTAATGCTAAATATTATAAGCTTGAGTGTGATTTAGAAGATTTGGGGTTTAATATTAATAAGCTCAGAGAAAACATTATTCATGGTTTAAATATAACAATACCATTTAAGAATAAAGTTATAGATCATTTAGATATTATTAATGATAGAGCAAAAATTATAGGTTCAGTAAATTGTATTACGATGCGTAACAATAAGGTGATGGGGTTTAATACGGATTGGTTCGGTTTTTCTAAATTATTAATTGATAATAAAATAGATGTTCTTGATAAAGAAATTATTGTTTTTGGTGCAGGNGGAGCAGCAAAAGCAATAATTTATTCACTAATTTTAAATGGAATAAAAAAAATTAGATTATTTAATAGAAAAATAGAAAATGCTCAAAAATTAGAAANTAGTTTTGTTTCTGTTCATAGTTTAAAAGATTTAAAATATTTTGTTAAAAAAGATTCAATAATAGTTAATTGTACACCATTAGGAATGAATGATAAAAAAATGCCATTCAATGAAAAATTTCTCAATAAAAATCAATTAATCATTGATACCATTTATAATCTTAAAAGAACAAAATTATTAGATTTAGGTGAAAAAAAAGGCGCATTTGTAATTAATGGTTTAGATATGTTCATTTANCAAGGTGTTGCCTCACTTGATTTATGGTTGGAAGAAAATATTTTTGATATTATAAACATTGAAGAAATAAAACAAATTATGAAAGAAAAATTATGTTAAATCGTATAAAATTGTTAACAGCTGGAGAATCTCATGGAAAAGGTTCTTTGGGCATCATTGAAGGTATACCAGCTGGTTTAAAAATAACAGAAAAATATATAAATGTCGAATTGTCCAGAAGACAAAAAGGGTATGGACGAGGTGCTAGAATGAAAATTGAAAATGATAAAATAGAAATATATACAGGNGTAAGATTTGGAAGGACAATAGGATCGCCTATTGGTTTAATTTTACCCAATAAAGATTGGGATAATTGGGTTGAAAGAATGTCCATTGAAAAAAAAACCAAGAATATTGGTAAAATTACTTTACCCAGACCAGGACATGCAGATTTAGCTGGTGTCCAAAAATATGATTTTGATGATATAAGAAATGTAATTGAAAGAAGTTCAGCNAGAGAAACAGCAATGCGGGTAGCTTTAGGCTCAGTTTGTAAAAAAATGATTGAAGAATTAGGTATAGAAGTAGGAAGTAGAGTAATTCAAATAAATAAAATTAAAGATGAACATCCTATACCAAAAAATCTAAATCCTTTAAAATTAAGTAAAATTGTAGATCAGTCTCCAGTTAGATGCTTGGATGAAACCAAAGAAAAAGAAATGATAGAAATTATTGAAAAAGCTAAAAAAAATGGAGATTCATTAGGAGGAGTTTTTGAGGTCATAGCAAATGGATTACCTTATGGATTAGGNAACTATAATCAATGGGATAATAAATTGCAGGCAAAAATAACAGAATGTATAATGTCAATTAATGCTTTCAAAGGTATAGAAATAGGCTTGGGTTTTGGCTATACAGATAAATTTGGTAGTCAAGTTCACGANGAAATAGGTTGGGATGGTNATAAATTCANACGTTTTTCAAACAATGCTGGAGGTATTGAAGGGGGAATGAGTAATGCACAGCCAATCATTTTTAAGTCTGTTATGAAACCTATTCCNACATTAACAAAACCATTAAGATCAGTAGATATAAAAACAAAAAAAAATCAATTGGCTCATAAAGAAAGAACTGACTCTTGCTCTGTACCTTCAGCATCAATAATTGCTGAGTCAATGTTATCAATTGCAATTGCGGATTCAATATTAGAAAAATTTGGTGGAGATTCGATGGATCAATTAAAAAAGCATATTTCTTGTACAGCAAAATATTAAAAATGCTTATTGACGAAAATATTTTTTTAATTGGAATGATGAATAGTGGAAAAACAACTGTTGGTAAGATACTGTCTAAAAAAATCAAATTAGATTTTATTGATACTGATAGACAAATTGAGGAGATTATGTCAATTTCAATATCTGATATTTTTGATATCTTTGGTGAAAGAAGATTTCGGGAAATGGAATCTTCTTTTTTTGTTGAAAAATCAAAAGAAAAGGGAATTGTATTTTCAACAGGTGGAGGTATAATTTTAAATGACTTAAATGTAAATTCTTTAAAAAATAATGGAATTACAATTTTGTTAGAAACTTCTATTGAGCAACTTATTGAACGGATTAAAATTAATAATAAACCATTATTGAGAAATTCTTCAAATTTTAAAAAGGATTTATCAAAACTTTGGAAAGAAAGAAAAGAATTATATTATAATAATGCAGACATCATTATCAATAATGATAACTTATCACCTACTAGAACTGTTGAAGAAATTATAAAAGTATTAAATGAAAATCATAAGCTTAAATATTAACAATAAACAATATTCAGTAAAAGTAAGTAATCAAATCATCAATGAAATAGATCATTTCATTGCTTTTGACAATGTGGTTATTATTACTCAAAAAAACATTTTTAAATTGTATGAAAAATATTTCAATAAAACTAAAAAAATTATTTTCATTGATGAAACAGAAAAAGCAAAATCAATTGATGTTTATAAAAGTGTAATTAAAAAAATAATAAAATATAATTGTAATAGAAAATCTACTATTATTGCCTTAGGGGGAGGTGTAGTAGGCGATTTGGCTGGTTTTGTTGCATCTACATATATGAGGGGAATTAACTATATTCAAATTCCAACAACACTTTTAAGCATGGTAGATTCATCAATTGGAGGCAAAACGGGAATAAATTTGGAAGAAGGAAAAAATTTAATTGGCTCTTTTTATCAACCTAAATTAGTTCTTATTGATCCAAATTTTATAAAAACATTAAATCAAGAGGAGATAATTTCAGGTTTAGGTGAAGTTATAAAGTATGGGATCTTGAGTAATATTGATTTTTTAAAGCATATAAATTCAATTTTATTTGATATAATCAAAAACAGAGATTTACTTTTATTAGAAAAAATAATCATTGATTGTGTTAAGATTAAAATTGACATTGTCGAACGAGATGAAAAAGAGCAAAATTTAAGACAAATTTTAAATTTTGGACATAGTATTGGTCATGCAATTGAAAATCAATTAGGTTATAACAGTATAAAACATGGTATATCTGTTTGTTATGGAATTATATCTGCTTTAATTTTATCTAAGCAAAAATACAATTTCCCTCAATCAGAATATGATTTAATTTTGAATTGTATGAAAAAATTAGATTTGTCAATTTTAAGAGAAATTAATATTAAATCAATTTTAGAGATATTAAAAAAAGATAAAAAGAATAATAATAATTATAATTTTGTGTTACTTAAAAAAATAGGTTTTCCTACAACGAATAATGAGTTAAACGAAGCTCAAATAATTGAATCAATAAAAAAAAATGAATATATTAGTAATTAATGGTCCTAATCTAAATCTGTTAGGTTCAAGAGAAAAGAATATTTATGGTAAAACTTCATTAGCCGAATTAATGATTTGGCTAGAGACATCCCAAATGGGAATCAAACACAAATTCAAATTTTTTCAATCAAACCACGAAGGTGATATAATTGATACTATACAAGACGAAAGGTTTTGGGCAGATGGAATAATAATTAATCCAGGTGCTTTTACTCATTATTCTTATGCTATTAGAGATTCAATTTTATCAGTTTCAATTCCAACTATTGAAGTTCATCTAAGTAATATTAACAATCGAGAAAAATTTAGAAAAATTTCGGTTATTAGAGATGTGTGTATTGATCAAATTTATGGAAAGGGTAAAAATAGTTACTTAGAAGGATTAAAAATTTTATTGGAATTTCTAATTGATAAAAAATAAAAACAAAGTAAAAATATTTACTGATGGTGCTTGTAGGGGTAATCCTGGACCTGGAGGTTGGGGAGCATTGTTAAAATATGGAGATGTAGAAAAAAAAATTAATGGTTATTCAAATCAAACAACAAATAATATTATGGAATTAACAGCAGCAGTTGAATCATTAAAAATGTTAAAAAGAACATGCAATATAATCATTACAACAGATTCTAATTACGTTAAAAACGGTATAACAAGTTGGATAAAAAAATGGAAAAAGAGTAATTGGAAAACTTCTAGTAAGAAAAGTGTTAAAAATAAAGAATTATGGATTGAGCTTTACAATGAATCACAAAAGCATAATATTGAATGGAAATGGGTAAAAGGACACTCGGGTCATCCAGAAAATGAAATTGCTGATATGTTAGCAAATCAAGCAATTGATGAAAATTATTAAATAAAATTAAATAACACTTGTTATTCTCCTCGATGAATGTCTATTTTTAGATATTAAAAATTAAAATTTTTCGTTTAATCAAAGAGGAGGTCGTAAAATGGCTGAAAAAGTAACTTCAACTGGAGTAAATAAAGAAAAAGGATATCTTTATTATTTAGGTAAAGATGGTAACGTATGGAGATCGCAGATGGCAAGAGGTGATTCTAAAGGTGGAAGTGCTGAAAAAGTAGCTGATGCTGGTGTTACAAGAGAATCAGGTTATCTATACTTCATTGATAAAGATGGTGATGTTTCTAGAGCAAAAATGGCAAGAGGTAGAAGCTAGATTTTTCAAGCTTTAGATAAACAAATTAAAAAACCCCAGACCTCTGGGGTTTTTTATTTTTTTAATATATTTTTGAAAATCATTACTTTCTTAAATTGATTTTCATCCCCTTTAAACATTCTTGAAATATTATCTCTGTGCATGAACAGTATAAAACACGATATAAACATACAAAAAATATTTATATCATTAAAATGAAATGTGTTTAATACTGATTTGTCAATTAAAGAAAATATTGTTATTGTAAAACCAGCTAAAATAGTACTAAAACCAACAAACCCTGTTAGTACAAGCATACACACCCAAACAAACAAAGCAGGTATAATACTGCTTGGGTATATTGCAATGATTGCTCCAAGAGCAGTACCCGCTCCTTTACCGCCTTTAAAGTTATGAAAAATCGGATAACAATGTCCAACTATAGCAGCAGCTCCAAAAAAAAGGTAATCAGATTCTAAAAAAATTTTTGATTCAATTGAAAAATTAGTAAAATACTCAGCTGCTATATAACCTTTTCCAATATCGATTAGCAAAACAGGTAATGCAAATAAGATACCTTGAGTTCGTAGAGCATTTGTTGCGCCTGCATTGCCACTTCCACTTTTTCTAATATCGACATTTTTAAATTTTCCTATCAGCATACTTCCTGATATTGAACCAGTTAGATAAGATAAAATGAGTAGGAAAACAAACGATATCATTTTTTTGGTTTAATGGGTATATACTCTTGTATACCTGCAACCAATGAACCGGGACCTAAATGAACTCCAAGTGCACTTCCGCAATCTATAACATAAGAATAATTCATTTTAACTGAGTTTTTTTTAAGATTTTCAATTAACTTGTATGCTCTTTCCTCACAATTGCAATGAGTAATAATGATTCTATACTCTTTATTTTTTTTAGTTTTACTTAGCAGTTGTTTAGCTGTTTTCTTTGCAAAATTCTTTTTACCAAAAAATCCACCAGATATTTTCATTTTGCCAAGATCATTAGTAGCTAGAATAGGATGAAATCTGAGTAAATCAGAAATTGTTTTTACAATTTTTGGCACTCTACCACCTTTAACAGAATAGTTTAAATCAAATACTGATGCATAAACATTAGTTTTAGGTATAATTTTATGAATTAATTTTTCTATTTCTGATTTTGAATAACCAAGATTTGCAGCTTCTGCTGCATAGGATACTATTAAGCCCATACCGCCAGAAATACTTAATGAATCAATTACTGAAATACTTTTTGAGTTATTAAATTTATTTGAAGCAGTTTGTGCTGATTGCATTGTACCACTTAACTCTTTAGGAAGATGTATAGAAATTATTGATTTATAATGACTAATTAGAAATTCGTATTGTTTTCTGAAATCTCCGGGTGTTGGTTGTGATGTTTGAGGATGATTTAGATTATTTTCCAATTCGTAGTAAAATTCTTTTGATGTTAATGATACTTTATCAATATAATCTATATCACCAAAATTATATCTAACAGGTACAATATGAATATTATATTTATCAATTAAATCTTCAGGTATATCCGAACCTGAATCAGTAATAATTGCAATTTCTCCATGATCACCATGTGCATCTTTATTTTGTTTAAACATGTCATCTGCTTTTTGATTTATTACTTTCCCAAATTTTTCTGAGAATTTAAATAATTTTCCAGGTTCATTAGTATGGATATGTATTTTTGTTTTTTCTTTAGTACCAGCTAAAACTAAACTATTTCCAAAATTTTTTAATTCTAATCTTAAATTATTTCTATCTATATTTTTACCTAAAATAAGGCATTCTGTGCAGTATCTATAGGTTAGATCTGTCTCCTCCGATATAAAGTCATCATCTGAATGAGTAGTATTTTTTAATACATTAGTAAAATCAAGTTTTTTAATATTTCCATCTTCAATAAATTTTTGTATTCCATGAAGTAAATCAACAAAACCTTGAGCGCCAGCATCAACAACACCTGCTTTTTTTAAAACTTTAAGTTGATTCGGTGTATTTTTTAATGATATCTCAGAGACTTTGACAGCTGAGTTAAATAATTCTAAAAAATCAGTTTTCCCATTTTTAATCTCCATTATTAAATGATTTGAAAAGTCAGTTAATATTGTTAAAATAGTTCCTTCTCTGGGCTCTCCTAATGCTTCCCTTGCATATTCAGAACCAATTTTTATTGCTTGAGCAAATTCTTCGGGTGTCATTTTAGTACTATTTTTACATCCATCACTCATACCTTGAAAAAATTGAGCTAAAATTGCCCCTGAGTTTCCTCTCGCTCCATCTAAAGCTGAATCTGCTATAGTGAATAACATATCAGATATAGAATTACATACTTTAGTTGATGTCCCATTTAAAACTGCATTGAGTGTAAATGCCATATTTGTTCCTGTATCACTATCAGGTACAGGAAAAACATTAATTTTATTTAAATATTCTTGTCTAGAAATAACGTTGTGAATACCAGAAGCTAGAGCTCTGTGAAATCTGATGCCATCAATATAGGATATATTTATATTATTATTCATTTATGTTTAATTTACGAAAAAATTATTAAATATCTATATGGAGGGTTTTAATTTGAAAAATATTTTAATAATTTTATTGTTTTTAAAGCATCAAACCATCTATTAAATTGTTTTTCAAAGTGTTCGTTTGTTGGAGATGATTTTTGTAAACCTTCCCAAATAAGATAAATTTTCTGTTCATTTAAAAAATTGGGTAAATTTTCATTGATTATATTAGCTTTTAATAAAACTGTGTCAATCTTAAAATTCATACTATTTTTGCCTAGTTTTAACCATTTACTCAATATTAAAAAGCTTTGTTTTTTAAAAAATAATTCTCTTAAATCGAAACCTTTACTTGCTTGTTCCATTCTGAATCCAGTTCCTAAATAAACTCTATTTGATATTCTTGATGATGGATAAACTAAAATTTCATTTATAGTTTTTACTTTTTTATATTTTGCTAGTGATTCTAAAAAATAAAAGTCTTCTGTTGCTTTTCTTTTGGACATCCCTCCTACTGATGCATATGCTAGAGCTGTACATGTAATAGTTGAGCCTATGGCATGATAGTAATATGGTGAATTTGCTTTTTTTAAATTTAAGGATGTTGTTTTAATAAATTCTTCATATGATTTTATAGATTCATTTAATTTCTTGGATGATGAACGAATATGTTTAAAGTTAATTACAGCTGATGTTGTATGTTTATTATTATAAAATTTATAAATCACTTGTAAATATTTTTCTGAAATTATTGTATCAGCATCTAAACTACAGAAAATTGTACTTTCATTTGAAAATTTCAAACCTATATCGAATCCAATTTTACGTGCCAAACCAACTCCTGCATATTTTGTAGGTAATGCATTATTACTTGAAAATGCATCTACATAATGTATATTTAAATTTTTAAATAATTTGATTATTTCTATTGTTTTCAAATTTGAATTTATAATTTCATTTTCATCGTTTACTTTATTATTTATTACAATTATTATTAATGTTTTTTTTAATAGAAGATTATTTTGATTTGATATGGATTTTAATGTTTTTTTTATGTAATTATCTTCTGCATATGATGGAATAGAAATGACAAAAGAATATTTTTTTTGATCTGGCTTTGAATTTAAACTCCATGTTTGGTGAACGGATTTTTTCAATAAATATTTTTTTATAGGTTGATTCAAAAGATTTTATTTTCAATAATTTTGCAAGAAGTATTAAAATCAGCATTATCCACCCAATGAATTTTTAATTTTCTTCTTTCCATTCTTCTAAACCAGGATAATTGTCTTTTTGCAAATTGTTGTATACCAGTTGTTAGTTTTAATATAAATTCATCTTTTGTATAAATTTTGTCTAGGTACTGACTAACAAATTTGTATTCAAGCCCAATTGATTCTAATCTATTACTTGAAATTCCATTATTAAGTAAACCTTTTACTTCTTCAACTAAACCTTCATTTAATCTTTTTATTAATCGTTTTTCTATCTTTTCTCTTATTATTGTCCTAGCAAAATTTGTTCCTATAATTAGTGGATTATCTATTTTAATAACTTGTTTTGGTTTTCTTTTGGGTTGATTTAGTTTCTCAATAAATCGTATAATTCTTCTTCTATTATTTAATTCAGATTCGTTAGAGTTTTTAATGAATTGTTCCCCAGCTAATTTTAATAATGAATTTATTGATTTTGTTTCTAGTTTTTTCCTCAATTCGTAATTTGGCTCAATATCATTTAGTGGGTAATCAAGTAAAATTGATTCAATATATAATCCAGTGCCCCCACACAAAATTGGAATTTTATTTTTTGATCTTATTTTGTTGTATGCTCTTTTAAAATCATTTTGAAATTGGAAAACAGAATAATCTATATCAGGCTCAATTATATCTATGAGATGGTAATGAATTTTTTTATCATTGATAACATATTCATCATAATCTTTACCTGTACCTATATTTAATCTTTTATATATCTGTCTTGAGTCCGCAGAAATTATCTCGCCATTATATTTATCAGCAATTTTTACTGCTAGATTTGTCTTCCCAGTTGCAGTTGCTCCTAATATGACTATTAAATTAAATTTATATTTTTTATCATTCATTTATTAAAATAAAATATTATAATTAATCTTAAATGTTAATTAGTATTAATTTATAAAAAGAAATTAATTTATTTTTAGGCAAAATTATGAAAGAATTATTAAAAACGTATAATCCATCCATTGTTGAAAAGAAATGGTACGAAAAATGGGAAACGAAAAAAGTTTTTTCACCAAACGACGATTCTAATTTGGAGTCTTATGCAATTGTGATTCCACCACCAAATGTAACTGGTAAATTGCATTTAGGACATGTTTTAAATAACACCATTCAAGATGTATTAATAAGAAAAGCTCGCATGCAGGGCAAAAACACACTTTGGCTTCCGGGAACAGATCATGCTTCAATTGCAACAGAAGCTAAGGTAACCAAAAAATTAAAAGATGATGGAATTGATAAAAATGAAATAGGTAGAGATGAATTTTTGAAGCACGCTTGGCAATGGAAAGATATATATGGTGGGACAATTATTAATCAGTTAAAGAGGCTAGGATGTTCTTGTGATTGGAATAGAGAAAAATTTACAATGGATGATGACTATAGTAATGCCGTATTAGAATGTTTTGTCAAATTATATAATGATGGATTGATATATAAGGGTGAAAGGATAATTAATTGGGATCCAAAAAGTATGACAGCATTGTCAGATGAGGAAGTTATATATAAAGAAACAAAAGGAAATTTATGGCATTTTAAATATCCAATTAAAGATTCAAAGGAATTTATCATTGTTGCAACAACTCGCCCCGAAACGATGCTTGGAGATACAGGTATTGCTGTGAATCCAAATGATAAAAGATATATAAATTTGATTGGTAAAAGTGTTATTTTACCAATAGTTAATAAAGAAATACCAATTTTTGGAGATGAGTATGTTGATATGGAATTTGGAACAGGTTGTGTTAAGGTTACTCCAGCACATGATCCTAATGACTTTAATATGGGTACAAAAAATAATTTAGAAATAATTAATATTTTTAATCCTGATGGTTCCATAAATGACAATGCTCCCCAAAGTTATATTGGTTTGGATAGATTTGAAGCTAGAAAAAAAATTGTCAAGGAAATTGATTCTTTAGGTTTGCTTGACAAAATTAATGAATATACACACAATGTAGGATATTCAGAGAGAACTGATGCAATTGTTGAGCCATATCTTTCAAATCAGTGGTATATTAAAATGGATACTTTTGCCAAAGAAGCCTTAAGTGTAGTAGAAAAAGAAAAAATTAAATTTTATCCAAGTCGATGGACAAAAATTTATAACCATTGGTTAAATAATATAAAAGATTGGTGTATCTCAAGACAGTTATGGTGGGGACATAGAATTCCAGTTTGGTATAAAGGATCTGAAATATATTGTGGTATAAAACCACCCCCTGGTAAAAATTGGACACAAGATGAAGATGTTTTAGATACTTGGTTTTCATCTTGGATTTGGCCGATGGCCACTTTAGGTTGGCCTAAAAAAACCAAAGCATTAAAAACTTTTTACCCTACTCAAGATCTTGTCACTGGTGCAGATATAATATTTTTCTGGGTAGCTAGAATGATTATGGCTGGATTACATTTTGAAAAACAAATTCCGTTTTCAAATGTTTATTTTAATGGTATTGTTCGAGATGACAAGGGAAGAAAAATGAGTAAAAGTCTAGGTAACTCCCCAGATCCATTAGACTTGATCGATGAATTCGGTGCAGATGCTTTAAGGGTAGGTATGTTATTGATTGCACCTCAAGGATCAGATATTATTTTTTCTAAAGATAGAATAGAAATTGGTAGAAATTTTATAAATAAGCTATGGAATTCAGCTCGATTTGTAATAATGAATATTGATGATGAATATATTTCAATAAATGATCCTAATCTCAAGCTTAATAAAACTGATAAATGGATTATTTCAAAATTAAATAAAACTATTTTAAATGTTAATGATTCATATGGTCAATATAAGTTGAATGAATCAATTAAATTGGTATACGATTTTGTATGGAGTGATTTTTGTGATTGGTATATTGAATTTTCAAAAGTAAGATTTTATGGTCAGAGTAAAAAAGACAAGAAAAATGCAATATCTGTATGTATATTTGTTCTTAAAACAATTTTAAAATTATTACATCCTTATATACCATTTATAACTGAAGAGATTTGGACAATGGTATCTAAAAATGATCAATTTTTAACAATTTCTAGTTGGCCTTCAATGGATAAAAATAAAATTTTACCTAAAATTGAAAATGAAATTAGTATAATCAAGGAAGTAATTTCCTCAATAAGAAATATTAAAACAAATTTGGGTATATCTCCATCAAAAAATATTGCTATTATTTTGAGGGGACCTGAAAAAATCACAAAAATAATTGAGAATTATGCAGATTATCTTTTGAAAATGGTAAAAGTAGAATCAATTAATTCGGGT
Organism: Fidelibacterota bacterium; assembly: GCA_002703375.1. GTDB lineage: Bacteria > Fidelibacterota > Marinisomatia > SCGC-AAA003-L08. The sequence goes on from NZTO01000039.1 coordinate 24,375, forward strand.
CCAAAAATTAAAAAGCCAGCTCAATCAGCAGTTGCAGTTGTAAATGATATTGAACTTTTTATACCGCTTATAGGTTTAATTGATTTAGATAAAGAAAAAAGTCGATTAGAAAATCAAATTCAAGATTTGGTTGGTAGATTAAGTTCTGTTAATTCAAAATTAAATAATAAAAATTTTATTTCTAGAGCACCTGAAAATGTTGTTAAAAATGAACAAACGAAACAGAAAAAATACATGTCATCTCTTGAGAAGTTAAAAGTAAATTTAAAATCATTAGAATAAGTTAAAATAGATAATATAAACAAAAAGATTAATTTAACGACAGATGTAACCTATCTAAAAGGTGTCGGTCCTAGACGAGCAAAAACTTTAAAAGATCATCATATTTCGGATATAGGTGATCTTTTATATTATTATCCAAGAAAGTATATCGACAGATCCATAATCACTAGAATGAATATGATCAAAGTTGGTCAAGAAGTTTCAGTTGTTGGTAAAGTTCAAAGTTGTGGTTTAAAAAAAACAAGAAAAAGAAATTATTATCAAGTAACATTAAATGATAATTATGGAAACATTAATCTAATATGGTTTCATGCTTTAAGTTGGATTACAGGAAAATTTGAAATTGGTGATGTAATTGCAGCTTATGGTAAGGTAGATTTTTTCAATGGATTTAATATAACTCATCCTGAATTTGACTCATTAGAAGACAATGATGATCCGATAAATACAGGCCAAATTATTGCAATATATCCAGGTACGTCAGAATTAAAAAAAGTTGGCCTAGAGAGTAAAGGCTTTAGAAAAATAATTCGTAATGCTATTGAAAAAACTCGTTTAGTTATTTTTGATTATTTTCCTGATAATTTTTTAAAAGAATATGGATTAATAAATAGATGTAGTTCAATAATTAATATTCATCAGCCAGATAATTCAAATCATTTAAAAAATGCAATTTATAGATTAAAATTTGATGAACATTTTTTTCTTCAATTGTTAATGGCATTAAGGAAAAAAAGGATAGAAAATACTAATGGTAGAGTGTATGAAAAAAAAGGTCATTATGTAAAGAAAATGTATAACGAAATTCCATTTACATTAACCAATTCACAAATAAAAGTATTAAAGGAAATACGCTCAGATTTAAATTCTAAAAAGCAAATGAACCGTTTATTACAGGGTGATGTTGGATCTGGTAAAACAATTGTTGCGACTTTAATAGCTTCCATTGTTATTGGTAATAATTCTCAAGTAGCTGTTTTAGCACCAACAGAGTTATTGGCTGAACAACACTATAGAAGCTTTAAAAAATACTGTGATTTGGTAAATATTAAATCAGGTTTGTTAACAGGTAGCCTTTCAATTTCTCAAAAAAATAATCTTTTAGATGAGTTAAAGTCAGGCGAATTACAAATTATTATTGGTACCCATGCATTGATACAGGACCAAGTTGTTTTTGAAGATCTAGGTTTAGTTATCATTGATGAGCAGCACAGATTCGGAGTAGAACAAAGAAAAAAAATAATTGATAAAGGATATAATCCAGAAATATTAGCAATGACTGCAACGCCAATTCCAAGAACATTAGCGTTTACTTATCACGGTGATATAGATGTATCTGTAATTGATGAATTACCCAAAAATAGAAAAAAAATTGAAACAAAAGTTGTTCAACAAGATAAATTGAATGATGTATATGATTTTATAAAAAAAATATTGATTAAAGGTCAGCAATGTTTCATTGTATATCCATTAATTGACGATAGTGAGCACACAGATTTAAAAGCTGCTAAAACCGGATATGAAAAAATAAAAAATATTTTCTCTAAATATAATGTTGGTTATTTGGATGGTAAAATGAAAATTGATGAACGAAACAAAATTATGGATATGTTTTCCAAAAATAAAATTAATATTTTAGTATCTACAACTGTCATAGAAGTTGGAATTGATGTCCCTAATTCAACTTTAATGATAATTGATAATGCTGAAAGGTTTGGTTTATCTCAATTACATCAACTTAGAGGAAGGGTTGGCAGGGGTAGCCAAAAAAGTTTTTGTATCCTTATAGCAAGAAAATTTACGCCTGATTCAAATAAAAGATTAAAAATTATGGAATATACTAATGACGGTTTTATCATTTCTGATGAAGACTTGAAGATAAGAGGTCCTGGAGATTATTTTGGCAAGAAACAACATGGTTACATGAAATTAAAAATAGGAAATATAATTAAAGATGGTTCAATCATACGTATTGCAAGAAATGCTGCATTTTCTTTAATTGAAAAAGATCCGAAGCTTAACAAAAAAGAAAATATTCCAATCAAAAAGCAATTTTTGAAATATTATAAGGAAATGATTGAATTTATCGATATTAGTTAAAATGTAAAATGTTATAAATTTAATCCTTAATAAAATAAATTTTAATAAAAATAAATATGAAAAAAATTAATCAATATATTGCTATTTTAACATTTTGTTATTCTTTTATTATATATTTAATGACAATGGCACCAACAGCATCTTTTTGGGACTGCGGAGAGTTTATAGCAACTTCAGTAATAATGGGAGTTCCGCATCCGCCTGGAAGTCCTTTATACTTGTTGTTAGGTAATGTTTTTTCTCAAATACCTCTTTTTTCGGATGTTGGAGCAAGAGTTAATTTGATATCTCCAATTGTTAGTGCTTTGGCAGTAATGTTTTTATATTTGATAATTGTTCAATTAGTTGAAGAATGGAGAGGAAAAGTTAAAAATACATCAGATGCAATAATTGCTTATGGTGGTGGTTTTATTGGTGCTTGTACATTTGCAGTAACAGATTCACATTGGTTTAATGCTGTTGAGGCTGAAGTTTACGCAATGTCAACTTTTTTCACTGCAATTGTTGTATGGTTAATATTAAGGTGGAGTCAAAACACAGAAAAAACTGGTAATATTAGAAATATTCTACTGATATCTTACATGCTTGGGTTAGCATCGGGTGTACATTTATTAAATTTATTAGCATTACCTTTTATAGCCTTAATAGTCTATTATAAACGTTTTGAATTTAAATTAATAACATTTTTACTTGCTGGTTTAACGTCAGTTGGTATTTATTTATTCATATATCAGGGTATGATTAAAGGATTACCTACATTAGCCGCAAATTATAACTTATACATTCCAATAATTTTAGTTTTAATCATATTGTCCATTGCAATCTATTCAATTATTATAAAAAATAAAGAATATTCAACTGTTTTTGCTTGTATTATGTTAGTTTTCATAGGCTACACATCTTATACAACTATCTTTATAAGAGCTACACAACATCCAGCGATTAATGAAAATAATCCTGATACTATTGATAGAGCATTATCTTATTTAAATCGTGATCAGTATGGTAGCTGGTCAATAACCGATAGAAAACAAAGTTTATTAAATTCATCGTATATATCTAGGTGGGTAGATAAAAGAAATTTAAAGGATCCTACTAGAGATGAAGTTAAAAATTTTATATTAGATTATCAATTTAAAGAAATGTATTTTAGATATTTTGCTTGGCAATTCATAGGAAGAGAAAATTCCAACAACCGATCTTGGGATTTAACAACAAAAGATGGGCAATATATAAAGTCATTAGATGGAATAAATTGGAAACAATTTATTTTTCCATTGGCATTCATAATAGGTATAGGTGGATTATTACATCACTTCAAAAAAGATTGGAAAAAAGCATTAGCAGTTCTTGCACTTTTTTCTGCGACAGGTGTAATGATTATTCTTTATCTAAACCAATATGATCCTCAACCTCGAGAAAGAGACTATTCATATGTTGGAAGTTTTTTTGCATTCTCAATATGGATTGGTATTGGCATTACAGGTATTCTAGAAAGAATAAGACAATATATTAAATCAAATACTGTTTCTGTTGCATTTATAGCTTTAATATTTGTTTTAATGCCATTTATGATGCTTTACGCGAACTATCATCAACATAATAGAAGCGGTAACTATGTAGCTTGGGATTATGCATATAACCTACTAAATTCTTGTGAGCCCAATGGAATAATATTTACTAATGGTGACAATGATACATTTCCTCTTTGGTATATACAAGAAGTTGAGGGTGTTAGAAAAGATGTAAGAGTTGTTAACTTAAGTCTTTTAAATACTGATTGGTATATACATCAATTAAAAAATGATTTTCCTAAATTACCTATTCAATTAGATGATCAACTAATAGATAGAATGGGTGTATATGGACCTTACATTGCAACAGTAAGAGCCTTACAATCCTACACTTCTACTAATAGTAAATATGACTTAGGTGAACCATTTACAGATGAAAATAATAATCAAGTTTATGATATTGGAGAAGAATACAAAGATCTAAATGCTTGGAATAATTATAGAAATAAATTAAATCAAGCTTCACAAAAGATTTATCAAGCTAATTGGGATGTTAGAATGGGTTTTGATCTAGTGCCTTGGAATCAAATGGATGTTAAAGTAAAGTACAATGATAATTTTATAAGTTGGAAATTAAATCCAACACATGGTTCTTTTTTAAGAGTACAAGATTTTATGATAATGCAATTAATTAATGATTTGCCCATACAAAGGCCAATTTATTTTGCTGTAACAGTTTCACCAGAAAATAGATTAGGTTTAGACGATTATCTCCAAATGGAAGGATTAGTCTTTAAATTGAAATCCAACAAAGTTGGTGATGAAAAATTAAATCATTCTAAAATGATACAAAATATAACAGAAACCAATAATTATAATAATATTATCTATGATGGTAATCAATATACTAAATATATTGAATCTGGTAATGGGGTATACAGATATAGAAATCTTAATAATGATAAAATCTATTTTAATGATAATATTCATCGTTTAATACAAAACTACAGATCTTCATTCTTGCAACTAGGCATAGAAACGATATATTCAGAACGAATTAACAAAAATAAAGAAACTTTAAATTTACTTAATTTGATGGAACAATATTTTCCTTCAAAAATCTTACCTATGCGAAATACAGAACTAGAAATTCAAGTTGGTAGAATGTATAAAGAAGCCGGGGATAGTTTTAAATATACAGAAGTATTGAATGAAATTTTATCTAAAGCAAGTACGAGTTTAGAAGATAAATATTATATTGGACAATTATTTATGCAAGATTTACAAGATTTTGATAAAGCAATAGAAATCTATAAAGATTTAAATATAGATTATCCAAATCAGTTTGAAATAGTTTTAGCGCTTGTTCAAGCATATTCACAATCCAACCAATTAGATAAAGCAGTTAATTTACTTGAGAATTGGATTTCAAAAAATCCTAATGACCCACAAGCTCTTGAGTATTTAAATATTTTAAAGGACATATCATAGATAATTATTTAGTTTCTGTTATAATCCCTCATTATAATGGTGTAGATACCATTTTAGAGTGTATAGATTCTTTAAAAAAATCTTCAAAAGAAAAAATACAAATTATAGTTGTAGATAATGCATCTACAGACAATAGTGTAAAAATTTTAAAAAGTAAATATGATGATATTAAACTTCTTGAATGTGAAAAGAATTATGGCTATGCTGAGGGCTGTAATAAAGGAGCAGATATTGCTGAGGGTGAATATTTAATTTTTTTAAATAATGATACAACTCATGATGAAAATTGGATTAGATATTTAGTTAATACAATTGAAAAAAATTCCAATTTTTCTTCTGTACAACCCAAAATAAAAAATTATACCAATAAAGATAGTTTTGATTATGCAGGGGGATGTGGTGGAGAATTAGATATTTTTTGTTATCCATTCACTAGAGGAAGAATTTTTAACACTGTAGAAAAAGATTATGGTCAATATGATCATACTAAAAAAATTTTCTGGGCCTCTGGAACCGCATTCATTACAAGAAAATCTATATTCAAAAAAGTAAAAGGTTTTGATAAAATGTTTTTTGCACACATGGAAGAAATAGATTATCATTGGAAATGTCATCTTTTGGGTTTTGATGTAGGTTTTACACCTGATTCGGTTGTTTACCATAAAGGAGCTCAAACATTGAATTATGGTTCGTCTTTAAAAACATATTTAAATCATAGAAATAGTATTTTATTAATGTCAAATTTTTCTTTTTATTTTTTTATGTTATTAATTATACCAAAGCTAATTTTAGAATTAATTTCTGTTTTTTATGAATTATTTTTAGGACGTTTCAAACATAGTTTTGCAATAGTAAAAAGTTTATTTTGGATTTTTTTTCATCCCAAAATAATGATAAAAAGAATTATACAAAATTCTAAGTTAAGAAAAATTAATGATTTTAAAATGATGAAATATTTTTATCGTGGTAGTATTGTTATTCGTTATTTTATTTTCTTTAAAAAAAAATATTCTTCACTTTAATTGCTTTTAACCTAGTTCACTGTAAAGTACTCCACATACTATTAATAAGCCTCCAAACCATTCTGTAATTGACATAACTTCACCTATGACAATCATTGCAAAAATAGCTGCAAATAAAGGCTCTGTACTAAAAATGATAGCTGTTTTTGATGGACTAATTATTTTTTGCGCCCAAACCATTATCCCAATTCCAAAGAGTGTAGCAAAAATCCCTGTGATAGTTAAGCTTATATAAAGTTGATTAGTCCATATTATTTCATGACTTTCAAATAATGAATTGGATATAAATGATAGTATTGAAACTGTAATTAGTTGTGGTAAAAATAAATACATTGTTCTACATTCTCTAGTATATTTACCTTGTACAATTAAATGGACAGCAAAGCCTAAAGCACACCCAAAAGTTAAAATATCACCAAATTGGAGACCTTCACCCCTTGGATTTAATAAAAAAAACATCCCTAATGTAGCTAAAATACAAGCAAACCAGATTTTAAATGATATATTATTAATTTTCATAAATACAAGAATCAGAGGAACCATTATTATAGATGTTCCAGTAATGAATGCGGATTTAGTTGGAGTTGTATACATTAATCCAAAATTTTGGAACGTGTAGCCCAGATATAATAATAATCCACATGTAATTCCTCCATAAATTTCCTTTTTTGTGAAATATAAATTTTTAAAATTGAGAAAAAAGATACAACCTAATGCAGCTATACCAAATCTATAAGCTGAAAATGCAAATGGTGGACACGAAGAAAGAGATTCTTTTACAATTGTAAATGTAAAGCCCCATATCATGGTAGTGATTATTAAACCAACTTGGGCTAAAAATGTAGTTTTATTATTCAATATTTTTTTTGCCAATAAATATTGATGTAACACCAAAAGTAATATCTTCCATGGAACAGTTTATAAATTTAGAATTTTTCATTAAATTTATCAATTCATCTCTTGTAGCAAATTTTGTAACTGATTCAGGTAAATATTGGTATGCATTAGATCCAGAAATAAGTTTTCCTAAAAAGGGAAGTATATAATTAAAATATAAATTGAACATAAATGAGAATATTTTTGACTTAGATTGAGAAAATTCTAAAATTCCAAGTGTACCATTAGGCTTTAAAACTCTATAAAATTCATTTAATGCATTTTCAAAATTCCCTAAATTTCTAAAACCATAAGAGATAGTAATTATATCAAAAGTATTATCATCAAAAGGTAGTGCTTCTGCATCCCCTTGAATGAAAGTAAAATTTTTTATATTAGATTTTTTAGCTTTTTGTATAGCAATATCTAGCATTTTTGATGAATAGTCCAAACCAATAATTTGACAAGAATATCTTTTTTTAATTTCAAATCCTATATCACCTGTACCAGTTGCTACATCAAGAACGTAAGAATCATTTTTTAATGGTAAATTTTTTAAAAATTTTTTTCGCCAGTATTTATCAATACCAAAACTTAAAAATCGATTTAAAAAATTATAACTTGATGATATATCATCAAACATTTTTTGAACTTGTTTCTTTTTTTTATTTCCTCTATGTATAAATTTTGCCATATTTAATATTATAATTTAAGTTCTATGTGATTGACTAAAATAATAAAATCTTATCATTCAATTTATTGAGGATTATTCTCAAATAATAGTAATTTTAATAAATGAGAAATATAAAAATATAGAATTAATGGATATTTCTAACAAAATTATAAAAGATATTGAAAATACATTATCAATGTCAAAAAAATATAAAAAAAAATATTTATTCAGCTATTCTTTCAAATTGAATACTCTAGATGTTTTACCTTTTATAAATTATAAAAATGAAAAAGATTTAAGATTTTTTTGGCAATCTCCTTCTGAAAACATTGGTTTTTTTGGTTTAAAGGCAATTTGGATAAAAGACTTTACAAGTGCTAATGCGGAGTTTAATATCAAAAATGATTTAAAGTCATTATTTAGCAAATCGGTTTCTATATCAGATAATAAAGNTATTGGTCCCAAAATTTTTGGTGGTCATTCATTCTTAAATGAAACAAATTATGATGATACTTGGGAAAATTTTCCAAGATGTAGATATTTCTTAACTGAATGTTTGGTAAGTTGTATTAATAATAATACTTGGTTAACAATTTCAACTTTTATTAAACCNGATTCAAATCAAAATTTGATTTATAAAAAAATAATTAAACAATTTAATAATTTTAATCAATATATATCACCAAATATTTATAATAATCAGGAATTAACAATATCAAAAATTAAAGAAGAAACAAATAATAATATTTGGAATGATATNATTAATTCTGTGATTAAAGAAATTAATTCAGGAGTAGTCCAAAAAGTTGTACTATCAAGGCTAAAAGAACTTCATATTAAAGAAAAAATAAATTTATTTCCCATTNTCAAAAAATTAAGANAAGATTATCCTGAATGTACAACGTTTATGTTCGATTTCTCAGGTCAGAGTATTTTTTTGGGATGCTCACCTGAGAGATTAATTAAAGTTAAAAATGGCATTCTTAATACCGAAGCACTCGCAGGAACTTCTCCAAGAAGTAATGATAATAAATTAGATCAATCATTTTCTGACAAATTAATTACAAGTTCAAAAGAAAATAAAGAACATAATTTTGTTGTTAAACAGATAGAAGAAAAACTAAAANCTATTTTAAAAGAAGTTAAAATAAATAGGACTCCTGAAGTAGTTAAGCTAGCAAATGTACAACATTTAAAAACAAAAATTTCTGGCGTTTTGAATGAAAAAAAACATATTTTGGATTTAGTTAAAAAATTTCATCCTACTCCTGCAGTAGCTGGAACNCCAACAAGTAAAGCTATTGAAATTATAAATAAATATGAGAAAATTGATAGAGGATGGTATTCTGGTCCTATAGGATGGTTTGATTCAGANGGTGAAGGAGAATTTAATGTAGCTCTNCGTTCAGCTTTAATAAAAAATCAAACAATTTTCATTTATGCTGGATGTGGGATTATTAACGATTCAATTCCTCAAAATGAGTGGGATGAATCTGAGCTTAAGATGATGCCTATTATANCATCTTTATTTGGAGATAAAAAATAAAATGAAACAAACTAATTACAATATAGAGTGGTCAAAAAATATAGCTAATNCTCTATATGAAGAAGGGGTCAGAGATATATGTATTTCTCCAGGTCATAGAAATACACCTCTTGTTTTAGCGATGGTAAAACACCCTGGCTTAAATTGTACAAGCCATGTTGATGAACGTTCTGCTTCTTTTTTTGCTTTAGGAATTTCAAAAAAAATTAATTATCCAACAGTTATANTTACAACTTCAGGNACGGCCACTGCAAATTTATATCCTGCTATAATCGAAGCAAATTTAAATCAAATTCCCTTAATTATATTAACGGCAGATAGGCCAAAATATCTNGTGGGTACAGGAGAAAATCAGACTATAGAACAAGCAGATNTATATGGTTATCATGTAAGAAATTTTCAATCACTCGATTTGCCATCAAATAGNAANACTACTTTANGAAGTATNNTTAAAAGAACNTACAGGNTATCAATGGGTTTNAACCATAATTTNANGAGAGTTAATCCNCCAGGGCCAACTCATTTAAATGTACCATTTAAAGAACCATTGTTTAATTCAAATGATATTAATATAAAATACAATTATGAAGTAAAAGATATACCTAATAAAATTATATATCCAAAAATAGATTTTAATAAAGAGTATGATTTTATAAAAAAAGCAAAAAATATCATTATAGTTTGTGGTAGAATAAATAATGTTTATCATAATATTATATCATTATCTAAAGAAATCAATGCACCTATTTTTGCTGATCCATTATCACAATTAAGATATAACGTAAAACATAAAAATATAATTACAAATTATGAACATTTTTTAGCGAAAGAAAAATTAATTCCTGATTTAGTAATTAGGATTGGGAAAAAACCAGTATCTAAAAATTTAAATATCTTTTTAAATAATTGGGATAATTGCAC
>NZTO01000040.1 GCA_002703375.1 Fidelibacterota bacterium
AGAGATGGAATGTAGTTGGGATGACGAAGAAGGATGTTACAAAGAGTGGGATGAAGAAGAAGAGTGGGAAGATGATGAGGAGCATGAAGAAGAAGATTGGGAAGATGATGAAGAAAGTTCACTAGAGTGTATTATGGACTGTGAAGGTGTAGATTCAGTCGACCCAGAACAAGACTTGTATTTATTTTGCGAATGGTTGGTTAATGTAGATGATTTATGTTTATCTGATTGTGAAGAAAATGTAATTGAAGAAGTAATGGAGTTTTATTATTATTGTGGTGAATGCTTAGAGCATAATAATTGTGAAGATGATGAGGAGCATGAAGAAGATCATGATGAAGAGGAAGAGTGGGAAGATGAGTGCAGATATTTAGATAACGAAGAAGAATGTTTAGAGATGGAATGTAGTTGGGATGACGAAGAAGGATGTTACAAAGAGTGGGATGAAGAAGAAGAGTGGGAAGATGATGAGGAGCACGAAGAAGATCACGATGAAGAGGAAGACAGTCAAACTAATGGATATGTTAAATTAGAATCTGTTACAGTTGAACCTGGATCTGACTTTTTTGTTAATGTATTTCTACAGTCTGATGTAGTTGTAGGAGGTTTTCAATTTAGTGTTTTAGATGTTCCAAATGTGCTAGATGGTATTGAAATAAATAGTCAAATTGATTGTTTTGATGCAAATTTAAATGATATTGATGGTGATTTAATTGTTCTTATGTTTAGTTTAGAAGGATGCGTTATTGAACCAACTGATGAAATTAATGTAGCTACTATTAACTACACATTTAGTAATGAAAATAATGATATAGATTCTATTGATTTAATCTTGACAGACTTAATTGTATCAGATGAAAGTGGGGAAGCCTTGAACTTTGAATCAATAAATGGTTCAGTTTCTTTAGGTAGTTATCTTGGAGATGTAAATATTGACGGCGAATTAAATATATTAGATATTGTTCAAACAATTGATTTTATATTATTATTTAATGAACCAACAGAATTCCAGTTTAATTATGCTGATGTAAATAATGACGGATACTTAGATGTTCTTGATGTTGTAGAAATGATCAATATGATTCAAAACAATTTAAGAGAATTTTCAAGCTCTAATTTACAATCAGAGTTTTTAGTCGATAAAAATAGTTTTGAATTATTTGGAAATTCAATTGGCGGATTTCAAATAACTCTTAAAGATGATATGAATATTAAAAATACTCTTTTACCTTCTGGCTGGGATTTATTTCACAATGATAAAACTATAATAGCATATACATTAGATAAATCTTCAAATGGTCAAATAAAATTAGAATTTTATGAAGATATTGAGATTCAAGATATTATTGTATCAGATATGAATGGTTTGGAAATGGTCATTAATGATTTAGTTGAACCAATATCATTCTCAATCCATGAATCATATCCAAATCCTTTTAATCCAACAACTAATATATCATTCAACTTGTATGAAAATGTAAATTCTTCAATTAAAATTTATAATATTTCAGGACAATTGGTTGAAACAATATTTGAGGGATCTCTTGGTATTGGTAATCATTCATTATCTTGGGATGCTAGTAATCAAGTAAGTGGTATTTACTTTGTTGCTTTTAAATTTGGAAATTCTATGGAAAAACAAAAACTTATGTTGGTCAAATAGTTTTATAATTATTTTTTAAAAGAACGAATGAAGCAAATTATGTTTCATTCGTTTTTTTTTATTTTTATACATTCTAAAAAATTAAAAAATTAAAGAGTTAATTATGGATATAATTATAATAATAATAGCTTTATTAATATTGATGATATTATTGTTCCGAGAGCTTAAGGTTAATAAAAAATCAGATAATACAGATTTGAAAAAACATCTAATTAAATTTAGTCTTGCACTTGAAAATAACGAAAAGAATGTAAATGATCAATTACAAAGAAATAGAGAAGATTCTAACAAAATTGCAAAAGAAAATCGGACTGAACTTTCTTCTTCATTAGAACGGTTTGATAAAAATTTCAATGAAAATATTAAAAGTGTTAAAGAATCTATTTATCAACAATTGAAAGAAATTCGTGAAGATAATACGAAGCAACTTGAAAAAATGCGAGATACTGTTGATGAAAAATTACAAAAAACATTAGAAAAAAGGATAAGTCAGTCATTTAAGCAAGTTAGCGAAAGATTAGAAGAAGTTCATAAGGGTTTGGGTGAGATGCAGAATATTGCTTCAGGTGTTGGCGATCTTAAAAAAGTATTATCAAATGTTAAAACAAGAGGTGTGTTTGGTGAATATCAATTAGAAAATATATTAGAACAAATTCTAACTTCTGAACAATATAGTAAAAATGTTGCTACTAAAGCTGGAAGTCAATCTTTTGTTGAGTTTGCTATAAAACTACCGGGAAAGGATTCAGATGAAAATATTTGGTTACCTGTTGATTCTAAATTTCCTATTGAATCTTATTCGATTTTAAATGATAAATACGAAAGTGGCGACAAAGAAGAAATAAAAAAATCAAGATCCATATTAGTTAGAAGTATTGAGAATTTTGCAAAAGAAATTTCAAGCAAGTATATTGATCCTCCAAATACAACTGATTTTGCAATAATGTTTTTACCTATTGAGGGATTATACGCGGAGGTGCTAAAGGAACCTGGATTATTAGAGTCTTTAAGAGATAAATATAAAATTACTATTACAGGTCCAACTACTTTTTCTGCTTTATTAAATAGTTTGCAAATGGGTTTTAGAACTTTAGCTGTTCAAAAAAGAAGTAGTGAAGTATGGAAGATATTAGAAGCTGTTAAAACAGAGTTTAATAAATTTGGTCAACAATTAGAAAAAGTTGACAAACAATTAAATACAGCTTCGAAATCATTAAACGATTTAAGGTTAACAAGAACGAATGCTATAAATAGAAAAATGCGAGATGTTATAACAATAGATGAACCAGAAGCTGAAAAAATACTTGACATAAAAATTGATAATTAATTGAAAATAAAAGACTATTTTAAATTTCTATCTATTATTCTTTCATCTATTTTCTATGTAAATGTTGGGATAAAACATTTTACGGACCCACAATGGTTTTTACAAATTATGCCTCCCTATTTACCATTTCATATAGAATTAGTTTATATTAGTGGCTTATTTGAAATATTGCTAGGTATTCTTCTATTGTTTAATTTTACAAGATACCATGCCTGTATGGGTTTAATTTTGTTATTAGTTCTTGTTTTTCCAGCTAATATTTATTTGGCTCAAACAAATGGTAAAGCTATGGATATCTCTCCAATAATAGCCTGGGGAAGATTACCATTTCAAATTGTATTTATTGGTATTGCTTATTTGCAACGTGATTATGTTTTTATTTTTAATAAAAAATATGATATAGGTTTATCTTCATTTTGGAATGATAAATATATTGATGAAAAAACAAAATGGGACATTGGTGGACCTACACCAATTCTGACTAATTATCTGCAAAATAAAAAAACCAATATTGGTAAAGTTTGTGTTCTAGGTTGTGGAAACGGCCACGATGTTATAGAATTATCACGATATAATAATGAAGTTTATGCTGTAGATTTTTCAAAACAAGCAATACAAAATCTTGAAAATAAAATATCTGATAGTAATCTTATGATTAAACTGATTAATGAGGATATTTTTAATTTAGATCAAAATTATTTAAATAGTTTTGATATGGTTTTTGAATATACTTGTTATTGCGCAATTCACCCTAATCAAAGAAAAAGGTATTTTGATTTAGTACATAAAATCCTTAAAAAAGACGGTATTTTATACGGCATTTTTATTCCATTTGATAAAAAAACAAATGATGGTCCGCCTTTCAAAGTTAATTTGAATGAAATAAAAAATTATACAACAGATAAGTTTGATATTATTGAAAATTATATGTCTGACTTATCGATTCCGCAGAGAAGAAATAGAGAAAGAGTAATTATTTTAAAAAAAATAGCTTAAATCTTAAGTTAAAATTTGGAGTTTGTTTTCATCCAATAAATCAATATAATTAATCGAGTCTAGGTTTTCTTTAAGTTGTTTGATTGATGAAGCACCCAAAATTACTGAGCTAACATTTGGATTTTTTAAGCACCAAATGATAGATAATTGAGCCATTGTTATATTTAATTTATCAGATAATTTTTTAAGCTTAGTTAAAATATTATTTTGTCTATTGGTGTCATTTTTTTCAAATTCTTCTTTTAACCATTCGTAACCTTTTACATTAAACCTGGATTTTTTTGGAATTTCCTTTTGGTATTTTCCAGTTAGTATTCCAGACGCTAATGGTGACCATATTGTAGATCCTATTTTATATTTTTTAAAGATTTCTTTATATTCAATTTCAAATCTTTCTTTAAATAAAATATTGTACTGAGGTTGCTCCATTGTAGGACCTCGTAAATTATATTTATCAGCTATTTTGAATGCAGTAATAATTTCTTTTGATGACCATTCTGACGTTCCCCAGTACATTATTTTCCCTTGAAGAATCAGATCATTCATAGCAAATACAGTTTCTTCTATTGGAGTTTCAGGGTCTGGTCTGTGACAATAAAATAAGTCAAGATAATCAACTTGAAGCCTTTTTAAAGCAGCTATACAAGCATCATTCAAATGTTTTTTGCTCAAACCTCTTTGTGTTGGTAATTCTCCACCCCAAAATGCCTTACTTGAAACAATAAAAGAATCTCTGTTCCAATTAAGTTTTTTTATTATTTTGCCCATTAAAATTTCTGATTTTCCTGAGGCATATGCTTCAGCATTATCAAAAAAATTAACTCCTTGATCAAATGCATATGCCATACATTCCGTTGCTTCTTTTTCATTCAACTGGTTTACAAAAGTTACCCATGAGCCAAAAGATAAGGCACTAATCTTCAGACCAGAATTTCCTAAATTCCTATATTCCATAATTATAGTGCTTTTTCCATCATTTTATTAAGTCTTTTTACAAAATTAGCTGGATTGTCTAATTGAACACCCTCTTGAAGCAGTGCTTGTTCATAAAGCAAAAATGAAATATCTTCAAATGATTTGCCTTTTCTCATTGATTTTAACTTGACTACAATTTGATGTTTTGGGTTTATTTCAAGAATTGGCTTTATGTCCATATTACCACCTTGGCCCATAGCCTTCATCATTTCTTGCATTTGTGATGTTGGATCGTTTTCATCAGCAACAATACAAGATGGAGAGTCGTTTAATCTGTTTGAAGATTTAACATCTTTAACTTTATCGCCGAGTACATCTTTAATTTTTTTAATCAAGGGTTTGAGATCTTTTTCATTATCTTTGTCAGAATCTCCTTTTAAATCATCTGCAGCTCCACTTCTATTTACTGATTTGAGATCAATATCTTTATATTTTGGTATTGAGGGTATGATGATTTCATCGATTTCATCATCTAAAATCAAAACTTCAATACCTTTAGCTTGATACATTTCTAGTAGAGGTGATTGTCTTAGTGCAGTTTCATTAGTACCAGTGATATAGTAAATTGCTTTTTGGTCTTTTTCCATTCTTTCTACATAATCTTGCAATGAATGATAACCATCATTTTTAGAAGATTTGAATCTCAGTAGTTCTGTTAGAGTCTCCTTGTGCTCAAATTCTTGATAAACACCTTCTTTTAAAAGCTTACCAAACTGTTCATAAAATTTAATGTATTGCTTATTGTTTTTAGCTAATGATTTAAATTTATCAAGTATTTTTTTGACGGCATTAGATTTAATTTTAGCCATAACTCTATTTTGTTGCAAAATTTCGCGGCTAACATTTAATGGTAAATCTGATGAGTCGATTACTCCTTTTATAAATCGTAACCAAGTTGGTAGTAGTTCTTTATCATCATCAGTAATAAAAACCTTATTAACGTAGAGTTTAACACCTGGTTGGTAATCAGCCCTATACATATCCATAGGTGCTTTTTTAGGTATATAGAATAATAGTGTATATTCTAAAGTACCTTCTGCATTTGTATGCATCCAATCCATTGGATCTTCCATATCAAATGATAAAGTTTTGTAAAATTCATTATAGTCTTTCTTTTTAAGTTCATTTTTAGGACGCTTCCAAAACGCAGTAGCCTTGTTTATTTGGTCTGTTTTTTCTGTTCTACTTTTTTCTTTGCCATCTTTGTCATATTCAATATCATCAAAAGTTAAATAAATTGGAAAATCTATATGATCAGAATATTTTTTAATAATTTCTTCTATTTTCCATTTATTTGCATATTCCCTACCTTCTTTGTTAAGATGAAGGATGATTTCTGTTCCAGATTCACTTTTTTTAGATTTATTAATCTCATAACCTGATTTACCGTCACTTTCCCAAGTCCAAGCCTCTTTAGACCCTGCTTTTTTACTAGTCACTGTAACCTTATCTGCAACCATAAAACTTGAATAAAAACCTACTCCAAATTGACCTATCAAACTAGAATCTTTCTTTGCGTCACCTGATAATTTTGAAAGAAAACTTTTAGTTCCTGATCTAGCAATTGTTCCCAAATTATCTTGCAAGTCTTTTTTAGTCATTCCTATACCGCTATCTGTGATTATGAGTTGAGGGTTATCGCCTTCTTTGAACGCAAGATCTATTTTAGGATTAAAATCTAAACCTTTAAATTTTTCATCAGTTAAATTAAGATACTTTAATTTATCAAGAGCATCAGATGAGTTCGAAATTAATTCTCTTAAGAAAATCTCTTTATGTGAATAAAGTGAGTGAATGATAAGATGTAGCAGCTGGCTTACTTCTGTTTGAAATTGTTTTTGTGACACTTTTGATCTCCTAATTATTTACATGTATTATTACAATAATCATTCCTATGGTTTAAAACTGACAGTATGACACATTTTTATTTAAAATTTATGAAACAATTGATTGTATATTATCCTCTTAGACCAAATTTAATAATCTACATCATACATTTTTTTAAAAATTATTTAAAGAATTCACATATAAATGAAATCATTTGCTGAAATAAATTTAAAGAAAGAAATATTAAATGCAATTAAAGATATTGGATTTACAGAACCTACAGTAATTCAATCAAGAACAATTCCCTTTTTAATAAATTCAAAAGAAGATATTATTGCAACAGCACAAACTGGAACTGGCAAAACTGGAGCATTTGGGTTACCATCAATTCAACTTACAAATATTGAAGTTAAAAAACCTCAAACTCTCATTTTGTGTCCCACAAGAGAATTATGTATTCAAATATCTAATGATTTAAATACCTTTTCTAAATATATATCCGGCATTAAAATTGTTCCCGTTTATGGCGGTTCAAGCATGGAAAAGCAAATTAGATCCCTTAAGCAGGGTGCTCATATAATTGTTGGAACACCAGGTAGAACAGTCGATATGATAAAAAGAAAAAAATTATCTTTGCAGTATATTGATAGAGTAGTTTTAGATGAAGCAGATGAAATGTTATCTATGGGCTTTAAAGATGACTTAGATTTAATTTTATCTAAAACATCTGATCAAAAACAGGTTTTGCTTTTTTCTGCTACTATGGGAAAAAAAATATTATCTATAACAAAAAAATATATGAATAACCCCATCAAAATCGCTTCGTCTGAAATAAACTCCTCAACAAAGCAAGTTGATCATTATTATTATATGGTTCAAGCAAAGTATAGATATGAAGTTTTAAAGCGTATTGCAGATATGAATCCTAATATTTATGGAATAATTTTTTGTAGAACTAGAAGAGAGACTAAAGAAGTATCAAATAAATTAATGCAAGATGGTTATAATGCTGATTCATTGCATGGTGATCTTACACAATCTCAAAGAGATGAAGTAATGGATAGATTTAGGAAAAAGAGAATACAATTGTTGGTAGCTACAGATGTAGCATCAAGGGGAATTGATGTTGATAGTTTATCACATATAATAAATTATAATTTTCCCGATGAATCTGAAGTTTACATTCACAGAAGTGGTAGAACAGGAAGAGCCGGAAAACGCGGTATATCAATTTTAATTATTAATACTCGTGAGATGAATAAAATTAAAGCAATTGAGAAAAATTTCAAAATTTCTTTCAAACAAGAAAAAATTCCATCTGGAAATGATATATGTACAAAACAATTATTTGCTTTGATAGATAAAATTGAAAAAGTAGAGGTAGATCAAGCACAAATTGAGCAATTTCTTCCTAAAATATATAAAAAATTAGATTGGCTAAGTAGAGAAGAGTTAATAAAACATTTTGTTTCAGCCGAGTTTAATAAGTTTTTATCTTATTATAAAAATTCTAAAGATTTAAATCTATTATCTAACAGAAATGATCGAAAAAAAGACAAAGTAAAATCAAATAGAAATAAAAAATTATTTTCAAATATTTATATAAATATTGGTTCCAAAAATAAATTAAACCCTTCAAATCTAATTGGTATAATAAATGAAGTATTAAAGTCTGACAATGTCATTATTGGAAAAATACAAATATTAAAATCTTTTTCGTTTTTTGAAATTGATAAGAAAAAAGAGAAAATTATAATTGATTTGTTAAATGGTAAAAAAATTAAAGGGGTTAGCTTAATTGTTCAAGTTGCAAAAGAAGATCCTAAAAATAAACCAAAAATGAATAATAACAGAAAAACAAAAAAATCATTTAAAAAAAACAAAAGAAAACCAAATTTTAAAAGGAAATAATTAAAGGTTTGGTTGTCTTGACAATATGTCCAACTGAGATTTGATTGCTTTTTGATCAATTGAATATCTTAAAGCATCATCTTTAGTGATTTCACCTTTTCGAACTAAATTTAATAATGAGTCATCCATAAGAATCATTCCCTCATCTTTTCCACTTTTAATATAATTGTCCATTTGATGAATATTATTTTCACGA
The DNA here is from genome assembly GCA_002703375.1 of Fidelibacterota bacterium. Classification (GTDB taxonomy): domain Bacteria; phylum Fidelibacterota; class Marinisomatia; order SCGC-AAA003-L08. The sequence continues at coordinate 8,896 of NZTO01000040.1, forward strand.
ATTAAAGCCCTAATTGCAGGATTTGAAATGAGAATTTCTGTTGCTAGTGAACGTTCTCCAATTTTATTTGGAATTAACTGTTGAGCAACAACAGCAAGAAGAGACATAGATAAATTCATTCGAATTATATCTTGTTTATTGGGAGGAAATGCGTCCACTAGTCTAGTTATTGCTCCAGCTGCTGTGTTTGTATGTAATGTTCCAAAAACTAGATGTCCAGTTTCAGCAATTGTTATAGCTGCCGCCATTGATTCCATATCTCTTAACTCTCCAACAACTACTACATCTGGATCTTGTCTTAAAGCACTTTTTAGTCCTGAAGCAAAAGAATCTGTATCCAAACCAACTTCTCGTTGGTTTACTTGAGCTTTTGAATGTGGATAAAGGTATTCAATTGGATCTTCAATAGTTATTAGGTGACCTTCAAGCTCTTTAGTTATTTTATGAACCATGCTAGCAAGAGTAGTTGATTTTCCACTTCCAGTTGCACCAGTAATTAGTATTAAACCCTTTCTACTTTTAGTCAAATTTATTACAGCATTAGGTAGCCCTAACGAATCTATTGGAGGAATTTCGAATGGTAATCTTCTGTATGCAGCTGCCCAGTTACCTCTTTGGCTAAAAACATTTACTCTAAATCTACTTACTCCAGGTACAGAAATAGAAAAATCAATTTCGCTACCTGATTTTAATTTTTCTTTATTTTTATCATCAATATCAGATGTAATAAGAAGTTTGGTTTCATTTGGTGAAAGTTTATTTTCAGAAATTGGTATTAATTTACCACCCTTACGAATTCTTGGTGGAGATCCAACTGTTAAGTGTAAATCACTTGCATCTTCTTCAACTGTTTTTTTTAGTAAATCTTGTAGGTTCATTATTACTCCAAAAATTTATTTTATAATTTAATACAATATATTGTTACATATAGTTTAAGAATTTGTATTAATCAATATATTTTTTAATAATATATTTTCAACATGAATATTGCATTTAAAATCATTACATCTATATTAATAAATTTACTCTTTGGAGATCCATTTAATGGATATACTTTGATCACTACTGGTTCACAAGGTGGTGGTAATATTAGAAAAACTATCTTGTTAGATAATAATGAAAACATTATTAATCAATGGGATCACGATAGTAAAGTAACAAGTGTGGCATATTTAAGTTCTGATAGTATTTTATATGTTCCATGTCAAATTAGTTCTAATGATGAGGGTGGGCCTGGGGGTGGACCAACTGGGGGAAGATTTATTAAAAAAAAATGGAACAATGAAATTTTGTGGGATTATACAATTCCTGATGAAATTTGCGAGCCTCATCATGATATTGCTGTTTTAAGTAATGGTAACATTTTAGCAATTTGTTCAGAAACTAAATCATATCAAGATGCTGTTGAGGCAGGTAAACAAAATCTAAATGGTGATTTTACATTAGATATGATAGTCGAAATAGAACCAATCGGTATAAATGATGCAAATATTGTTTGGGAATGGCATTTTTGGGATCATCTGATACAAGATATTAGTCTAGAATACGATAATTTTGGTACAATCAGCGATCATCCTGAGAGATTAGATATTAATTGCACAACAAACGGTGGAGGGGGAGGTGGACCTGGAGTTGGAGATTGGAATCATTTAAATTCAATTTATTACAATGATACTTACAAACAGATTGTTATATCTTCTAGACACATGAACGAATTTTATGTAATTGAGCATACTGAAACTTCATCAGAGGCTGCTAGTCATTTTGGTGGAATTTATGGCAAGGGCGGCGATTTTTTATATAGATGGGGTAATCCTGCAAATTACAATAGGGGAAATAACAATGATCAAATACTTAATGCTCAACATAGCGTAAATTGGATACCTGAAGGGTATCCTGGAGCAGGAAATTTTATTTTATTTAATAATAATCATAGTTTAAATAGCTCGGCTGTATTAGAAATAGTTCCACCAGTAAACGAAAGTGGTTTTTATACTATAGATTATGATAATCCTTTTGGACCATCAAATTATCATTGGATTTATGAAAATGATTTTTATTCAAATACACAGTCAGGTGCATATAGAATGAGTAATGGAAATACTTTTATTACATCTGCTGCAGATGATCAAATTTTTGAAGTCAACTTAAATGGAGATATTTTATGGTATTATCAGGGAAGTGAAAGTACTGTTAGAGCGTTAAAATATCCAATTGATTACTTTTACAATCCTATTGCTGGTGACTTAAATCAAGATAGTGTTTTAAATATTCTTGATGTTATTCTTATGACAAATATAATATTGGAATTAATTGATTTTAATAATCAGGCTGATATAAATGAAGATCAAATTATTGATATTCTGGATATTATTTTATTAATAAATATCATTCTATTTTAATTAAAATAATTTTAAATTAAAAAATGCCTAATCAAACAAAAGAATCATCTAGCGGATTTGGTAAAACTACAGATTTTAAATGGTTATTTGTAGGTTTACTTGTTTTTGTATTCATTTGGTTACTTCCAACTCCTCAATCTATGATCGATAAAGCTGTTGAAATTTTTGGAGATTTAGATTCAGATGAAATTGAAAACAAAGCATATAATATGAAAGTGATCATTGCTTTGTTGTCTACCTGTACGATCTTTTTTGCTACAGAAGCTATCCCAATGCCTGCTGTTGCCTTATTTATTGGTCTTGTACAGCTATATTTTGGAGTAACAGAACCCTACAGAATAGTTTCAACATATGCTCACGATGCTGTTTGGTTCATTACTGGCTCTCTTGCTATGGGAGCTACTATGGTAAAATATGGTTTAGATAAACGTATAGGAATGTTGGTTATAAAATTATCCGGTACAAAAACAAGAAACATAGTTTTTGGGATTTTAATTGGTACTGCTATACCATCAGCTTTTGTTAGTGAGGCGTCAATTGCCCCAATGTTTGTTCCAATTGCGTTATCATTATATACATTGACCAATAAAATAACACCTGCACCTAAATTAGGAAAATTATTAATGATGGCTATTGCTATAGGTTGTATGGTTGGTGCTCCAATGAGTCCTACTGGTGGTGCTAGAAATGCTATTATGATAGGTTTTTTATCAAATTTAGGTTCACAGTATGAAGTTGATTTTTTTCAATGGATGATAATGGGAGCCTTTTACACAGTATTTTTAGGTTTATTTTTTGCTTTTTTATTGCCATTCCTTTACAAACCAGAAGTTTCTGATTTATCCCCTGCTGTTTCAAAGTTAAAAAAAGATTTAGATAAACATGGTAAAATGAGTCAAAAAGAATGGATAGTAGCGTCAATAATGATTCTAATGATTTTTATGTGGATAACTGACAAATCAATTGTTGCTTCTTTAATTGGCTTTCCTTTGGGATTAGGTGGTGTAGCTATGACAGGAATGGTTCTTTACATGGTTCTTGGTTTAACCTCTTGGTCTGATTATGAAAAAAATATAAGCTGGGGCGTAATAGTTCTATATGCGGGTGCAATAAGTTTAGGATCTGTATTTAAATCAAGTGGGGCTGCCAAATGGTTAGCTGATAGTTTAATTGGAATTTTGAGTACAATGGGTATTGAACAAGGTCTTGCTCTTGTGGTCTTCATTGCTTTAATTGGAGCATTGATGACAAATTTTATGAGCGCTGGTGCTACGGTTGCAGTAATTGGTCCTGTAGTGTTAGAAATGGCTTTAAGCTCAGGAACAAACCCAGTTTTAGTTGGTGTTAGTTTAGCTATTTCAACATCAATGGCTTTTTGGCTTGTGGTTGGTACACCAGCTAGTGCTATTGTTTATTCTGCTGGAATGCTCGATGCGAAAGATTTTATAAGGATGGCAACGTTTGCTTGGCCTGCAGCCCTATTAATTATGGTTGTAATGATTGTTTTTTACTGGGCAGGTTTGCTTGGATATAATGTAATGATAGGTGCTTAATAAAATGATATTAATTATATTATTAATTTTTTTAGTTATTTTAATTGTTTCTGTTAAAGAACGAAATCAGCATTTTCATAAAGAACATGAATTAACAAAAAATGATCAATCAAGATTGTTCAGATCTATTGACAATGTAGATGAGAAAATCAAACAATTAGAATCAATTATAGAATCTCACATGAAAGATGTCCCAAAAGCAGAAGTAAAATTAATTGAAAATATAATAGAAGAATGGGCAGAAATTCAAAAAAGTCATCATAGGGATGATAGATCTTGGGTTAGAAATAAATCTAAACTTGACAAATAAAAAATAATTTAATTTTCTGTTTTTGATTTTAAATCATTAATTATGATTAATACTTTTCAAATTTTAGGTATGTCTGCAGGTAAGCCTCAACTTGATCAGAGTGTATCATCCTACATGATTTCTTGTTCAAATTATGATATTATGATTGATTGTGGTGAAGGTACATATTTAGAATGGCTTAAACATAAATATTCTTGGGATAAACTTAGATATATCTTTATAACGCATCTTCATCCAGACCATGTTGGAGGACTAATAAATTTATTATTTTATAAAAAACTAAGTAATAGCATTACACCAATAATCATTTATGGTCCAAAAAAATTACAAGAATATGTTGATCTTAATTTAAAAATGCAAAATATAAATTTAAGTTATAGTTATAAAATTTTAACTAATTCTAAATTTGAAAAACTTAATGATGATATTTCTGTAGAATCTGCTTTAATGAAACATAGTGTTAAATGTTTATCATATAGATTTAATGCTTTAAATTTTAGTATTGTTATAGCTACTGATACACTGCCAAATGATAATACTGTAGATCTTGCTTCAAATTGTGATATTTTAGTTCATGAATGTACTTTTTTGAATGATAATTTGGAAAAAGCAAAACAAACATATCATTGTACATTAAATGATGCATTGTATATAGCAGAAAAAGCTAAAGCAAAAAGATTAATACTTAGTCATTTTGGTAATGAAATTAAAAATAAGATTGATAATGTTAGTTTTAATAATCAAAAATGCATCATCAATAATATTAGGATAAATTGTAATGGATAATATTTTCAAACCAGATAAAAGAATTCATCTTGATGAAAAAAATCATAAATATATTCTTGATGATAATAAAGACATTGTTTTTACAAGTGTAACTGAATGTATATCACAATATTTTGAAAAATTTGATAAAATAAAAATAGCACAAAAATTAGTTTCATCTCATCCAAAATATATCGGAATGACTATGGATGAATTAATAGCTAAATGGGATAAATCAGCAATAAGTGGTACTATTGTTCATAAAGAAATAGAAGATTATATTAATGAAAAGAGACAACCAAATCATCAAAAATCTAAGATTGCTATTAAATGGTTAAGCAAGCATTTGATGAATTCAAAATATAAATTATTTTCTGAGATTATTGTTTTTTGTGAAGATTTACGTTTAGCTGGTACTATTGATTTATTACTTTATGATAGTGTAAATGAAATATATACTATTTTAGATTGGAAGACAAATAAAGAAATTTCAACTAAATCTTTCAAGGGTAAAACAGGTATAAAACCTGAGACATGTGATCTTCCTGATTGCAAATTTACTCATTATAGTTTACAATTATCATTATATAGGTATCTGCTCGAAAAAAAATATAATCTAAAAATGAAAAAATTAATTATTGCACATATTACAGAAAAGGAAGTCAAAGGTTATGTTGCTCCATATTTAAAAAATCATATCTTTTTAATAATACAAAAAATTTTAGGTAATTAAATGTCATTCATCGATTCGGTAAATAAAAAAAATAATCAAATTAATTTATATAAATTAAATTTTAAACTCATAGAAAATGAAATTGAACAATCAAATTTGTTTTCAGATACGGTAAAAATATGCTTCTTAGATTTAGAAACAACAGGTTTAAAAAAAGATCAAGATGAAATTATAGAAATTGCACTTAGATTAGTTAAGATTGATAAAAGTAATGGTAAAATAATATCGATTGAATCTTCTTTTGAATCATTTAATGATTCAAAAAAACAGTTGGATCCCGTTATTACTACTGTAACAGGGATTACAAACGAAATGATCAAAAATCATAAAATTGATTGGAGTAAAGTTGACGCAATAATTAAAAATACAGATATTATAGTTGCTCATAATGCTCAATTTGATCGGGGTTTTTTAGATAGGTATCTACCAGTTTCAAAAGAAAAATTGTGGGCTTGCTCTCATAGAGACATTGATTGGTTAAATAGAGGTTTTGTAAAGCAATCTTTGGAGTTATTGTCAATATGGCATGGTTTTTATTATGAGAGTCACAGGGCTATGAATGATGTAGATGCATTAATTCATCTTTTGACACATAATTCTTATAATGAAAATCATCCAATACTTGAACTTATTATTAATTCCAAAAAAATGCATTACAAAGTAACAGCATTAAATAGTCCATTCGAAACCAAAGATTTATTAAAATCAAATTATTATAAATGGGATCCAAAAATAAGATCTTGGTGGAAAATGATTTTTGAAGACGACCTTGATAAAGAACGAAAGTGGTTGACTGAAAGTATTTATAATGGTTACTGTTTAGCTACCATAGAGCAAATTGCTATTACTGATAAGTATAAATAAAAGGAGTTATATGAAAAATTTTTTAGTTATTATGGTTATACTTTTATTTACCTATTCTTGTAAGTTTCAAACTAGAGCATTATCTAGATTTACTGGATCTGCTTTAAAGCTTGAATTACCTCAAGACTTTGACAAGCCGATTTCATTTTCATCTGGAAGAAAAGGTGAGAAAGATTTATTTTATTTTACTAAGGGAGGTCAATTGAAAGTCAAAACCTATACTGACTATGGTATTTTAGAATCTGAAATTATATTCGTAAAATAAATATATCATTGCTATCAATAAACAAATTTTCTGAAACAAATAAAAATTTTGAAGAATTAGCAAGAATTGATAATTTAGTTTACCATGATCATATTGCTGATCCTGATGATGATCGTAGACAATGGAAAATTCGAGATAAAAATCTTGTTAAAGATAGATTATTGCTATTTAATCAAAAAATACTCATTGGAGTACTTTATTATTCACAAGGAAGAAATGAAAATAATAAAACTACTTTTTTTACATTACACATTGATCCAAAATACAATTTAAAAGAAACTAGAAAACTACTATACAAAAGAATGCTTAAAGAAATAAAGTGTTATGAAAGTAATAAAATATTTACAAGTATTTATCAACACCCCAACTATAATTTAGTTGAAAATTTTTTGATTGAAAAAAAATTTAAGTTAGTTCAAACAAATAGAGAATATTCTTGCAATATTACTAATATTAATTATGAAAAATATAAATCCTTAATTAAAAAATTAAAATTTGCAGGTATTGAATTTTTTGACTCAAAAAATGAAATGTTAGATTGGCCTAATCATTATGAAAAATTAGAAGAACTTGAGTGGAATTATTGTCAGGATTATCCAACTCCAAAAGGTATATATAATACTAGACCTCCATTTGAACATTGGTATAGATTATGTCAAGATTTTTATAATAATAATTATGGTACTCAAATTATTGCTGTGAGAAATAATCAATATATTGGTTCAACGGATATTGAAATAAATCCAAAAACCGAGCCAACAAAAGCTTGGACTGGAGGTCTTGGAGTTATTAAACAATTTAGAAGAAAAGGAATTGCAACTGCTCTAAAAATAAAAGCTTTTGAAAATCTAATTAATAAAAAAATTATTGAAGTTAGAACAGATAATGAAGAAAACAATCCAATGTATAAAATTAATATTAAATTAGGTTTTAAGCCTGTTCCATTTAGTTTAGAATATATAAAGGAGATATGAATTGTCAACAAATGTCATCCAATGTGAATCAATAATTCCCAAAAAAATTAAAAATTTAATAAATAAACATTCAAGTAATGATTCAAGTATAGTAAACATTATTTTTTTATTAAAAAATGAGTTAAATATTGATGCTACTTTTGATAAAGATATTATTAAATCGTATGAACGAGATTACTCTAATATTGCAGGTAAAGCTGAAGCACTGGTTAGACCTTCCAATGATACTGAATGTGCAATTTGTTTGTATATATCTCAAAAGTTTAAAATTCCATTAACAATATCTGCAGGCAGAACCAATTTGAATGGAAGTGCTACACCTATGGAAGGTATTGTGTTATCAACAGAAAAAATGATTTCACCAAAAGTAAAAGTAGATTTAAATAATAATACTGCAATTTCACCAGTTGGTATTCAACTTGAAAGCCTAAGAAATGAAATTCAATTCAAAACTCAAAAAAAATTATATTATCCTGTTGATCCTACTAGTAGAAATGATGCTATGGTTGGAGGCACCTTGTCATGTAATGCCTCTGGTTTTGTACCAGGAGAACAAGGAGCTACAAGATTTTGGGTATATGGACTTGAAATAATATTACCAAATGGATATAAAGTTAGTTTTAAAAGGGACCAATACGTATCAAAAAATGGATTTTTTATTTTTAACTTTGGAAATGATAATTTGAAAATGAAAGTTCCAACTTATAAAAGACCAAAAATTAAAAATGCGAGTGGACCATATTCTAATGAAAATGGCAAAATAGATTTAGTTGATTTAATTATTGGTTCTGAAGGAATTTTTGGCTTTATTAATTCTGTTATTTTCAAATTAAAAAAACAACCTGATGATTTCCTTGATATTTTTTTTACATTAAAATCAGAAAATGATGCAGTTAATTTTTATCATTATATTAACAACTATTTCTCAGGTGATTTATCAAAAATAACCGCTTTAGAATACTTTGGACATAATTGCATAAACTATATGAACAATAAAGATGTTTTATTTAAATCTAGTAGTTTTGAGGTAGGTATTTATCTTCAGGTTCCATTATATAACACTAACTCATTTGATCAAGTTGAAAATTGGTATAATATATTAGATAAGTCGAAATGTAATATAGATATGAATAATATTTTTTATTTAAATGATTTAAGGGATTGGGAAATGTTTTTTCAAGCTAGACACTCAATTCCTGAAAATGCTTTAAAAAAAACAAAGAAATATGATACAGTTAGTATTCTAACGGATACAATTGTACCAAGTAAAAATTTTAATAATTTTTTAGAATATACTCATCAAATATTAAAAAATGCTAAAATAGAATATTTATTATTTGGACATTTAGGTGATTGTCATTTGCACTTTCATTTAATTCCAAAGCCTGATCAAGTTTATAATGCTAAAAAAATATATCAAAAAATAGTTAGAAAAACTAATTCTTTCGCAGGTGTTTATTCAGCAGAACACGGTACTGGTAAAAGAAAACGACAAGATTTTTTAGAATGTTTTGGTGAAAGTGCAGTGAAGCAAATAAGAGATGCAAAAAAAATATTAGATCCCAATCTTCTTTTGAACAGGGGTAATGTTTTTAATTAATTTAGTGGTTCAAAATATATTTTTTGATTAAGTTTAATTGAAAAAAAAATGATTAAAGTTTAATTACGAGGTAAAAATGAAAAAAATACTTCCTTTATTATTAAAAGGTTTAGTAGTACTAGTAGTCTTAGGGATTTTAGGTTTTGGTGTATATTCCTATATTAATAGTATTAAGACATTGAATGATAATTTGATTATTGAACTTAAAGAAAAAACCGATGAACTAAATGAATTAAAATTTCAAGAAGCTGAAAAAAATAGACTTGAAAGAGAAAAATATGTATCTGATTTAGAAAAACAAGTTGAGATTTTAACTAAAGATAATGATAAACTAAGCTTGCAGATAAAAGAATTATCTGAATGATAGTAGATACATTTTGTAATAAATGATTACATCTAGTTACTGTCATTTTATATNAAATAACTATANNTTTGAGTTGAAAGTAATTTTCTAAATTTTACTTTNTCCTCCAAAGAAAACGAAAGGGAGCATTAAAGCTCCCTTTTAAGTTTTAGTAGTTATAATCAATATTTTGTTTAATTATTTTTACCAAATAAAAAAATAAATGGTTAATTTTTGTGAATTTAAATATAGCACATAGAATTTTAAACATTGAGATTTATAGTTCAAAAGAAAAAGTCAAAAATTCTTATAAAAAACTTGTAAAAAAATGGCATCCTGATAAACATATCCACGATAAAGAAAAATATTTATATGCTGAACAAAATATTAAAAAAATTATTGAGGCATATAAATATATATTAAATCATCCNAGTTGGAATAGCAGATTAGAAAAAGAGACCTCTAAAAAGAAAAATTACAAAAATTCNAAATTCAAAATTCTGNATATTTACATAACAAAAATGTTTAGAATTTCATNATTATTATCNCAATATTTAATTATTTTNTTNGGATTACCATTTATTATTTTTTGGGAACATCCATTGCATAAACAGTTTTTTCCAAATTTTCATNNNGTAAAAGAAGAAAAAAACAACAAATATAATGGAAATGATATATTACTAATATTCAATCAAAATGACTCTTCTTTTTATAATGTTAATAATGATAAAAAAAAAGTTAAATTAATTTTAAAAGATTTTCTAACTATTCTTAAAGAAAATAAAAAATCAAGTAATATAAATTTTTTAGATTTTGATAATGATAAAAAATTAGAATTGATTATTGACATTTATTCAGAAGATAGTAGTAAATATTATCATTCATCTTTAATGTTTACTAATAACAAAAATAATAATGTTTTTCATTATGTTAAAACATTTAAAAGCGGAACTATTATTGACTATAACAATAAAGTTTTTGTTGAACCATTAACAACTTTTGATTCATTTTTCTTTTGTGATTCCTGTAATTTTTCTTCAACTATTTTAAATAATAAAAACATAAAATATATAAGTCCTAAAATTCAATATATATTCAAAAATTCAAGTATTTTTTACAAAACGGATAGTAGTATAAACGAAAAAATAATTTCAAATTTATATGCTTTAAGTAAAATCAAAATTAAATTTAATGAAGATCAATTTGATAATGGATTAAGAAGATTATATGCAGAAAATATCATTTCTTTTTATTACAANAATTTTGATTTAAACAAAACGAGAGATTTATTTTATAAAAATTATTCATATAAAGATAAACACGAAATATGGAAAAGTCTTGTTGTAGAAATGATACAAAAATATCCAATTTTAGATACTAAAAAATGAATATATCTAATTTAACTAAAGCAAATTTTTATTTAAAACTATTCAGTATTACTAAAATACCACTTATTTGGTTTTGTAAACCTAAAATAATTAAAATAAATGATAAAATGATCGAAGTAGAAATCAAATTAAATCGAAGAACAAAAAATCATTTAAATAGTATGTATTTTGGAGCATTATCTGTAGGCGCTGATATAACTGGTGGCTTTTTAGCAATGTATTATATTAAAAAAAGTAAAAAAAAAATCTCTTTAGTTTTTAAAGACTTTAAAGCTGATTTTTTAAAAAGACCNNTAGGNAATGTACATTTTCATTGTAGTCAAGGATATGAAATTTCTAAACTTATTAACAAAACAATTAAATCAAAAGATAGGCAAAATTTTTTGTTGAACGTGGATGCCACAGTCCCATCAAAATCAAATGAAATAGTAGCAAAATTTCAGTTAACTCTATCCTTAAAAAGTATATGAAAAGTAAATATAATATATTTTGGTTGGTATTATTTTTAAATTGTGGTTATTTTGCCTCAAAATTTATTCATTTTGAAAATATCCCTGAACCTGATGGTCCATTTCAAGTTGGTTGTACGTTAAATNATTGGNTTGATGAGAGTAGAAATGAATGGTATTTGGATGATATGAGTGGTAAAAGAAGTTTAATGGTGCAAATTTGGTATCCTGCAAAAGTTGAAACCAATAGAAATGAAATGTTTTACATTGATAAAATGGAACAAAGAATAAAATATATATCAAAAGAACTTGAGGTCCCAGAATATTTATTAGCAAATATAAAAAAAATAAAATCAAATTCATTNTATAATGCACCAATTATAAATGGGTCTTTTCCAGTTGTTTTGTTTTCACATGGACTAGGTGGTATGAGAACCCAAAATACAATCCAAGCAGAAGCTTTGGCAAGTAGAGGATATATTGTTATTTCTGCAGATCATACATATGATGCCAATATCACTATTTTNCCAAATGATGATGTGGCTTTTAACCAATCTCATATTGACAGTATGCCTCCTAAAGATTGGTTAAACATAAGGAATAAACAATTAGAATTTCGTGTTGGAGATATTTCTTTTATGATTGATAAATTAGAAGAATTAAATAGTAGAGATAAAGAGTCTATTTTTTATGAAAGATTAGATCTTGAAAATATCGGAATTTTTGGACATTCATATGGAGGCGCTACGAGTACTTTATCAGCAATGAAAGAACGTCGTATTGATGCTTGTTTAACTTTGGATGCTTGGTTTTTACCATTATTTGATNAAGATATAAATAAAAATTTTAATAAACCTTTCCTTCATATTGGCCAAATCAGTTGGACTGATACACTAAATTATAAGAAATTAGACATTTTTTTGAATAACTGTAATAATGATTATTTCAAATATGTTCTAAAAAATGCTAAACATCTAGATTTTACAGATATTCCACACTTTACTTCATTNTCTGAAAAATTAAAAATATCAGGAAAAATAGAAAAAAAAGAATTAATAAAAATAATCAATGAAATAACTATTGATTTTTTTGNTAAGTATATCAAAAACCAAAATTCTTTTGATCCCTATCGAATCGCAGAAAAATACGATGAATTAATACTTCTAGAAACAAATTACTAAAGTTCTTTGTTTTGTTTATTACCATGTTATTAAATTTCACGNTATCAATCTATTTAAAAATTAATTTATATTGGAGAAATTTATATGAGCGACAATAGGCGTGTTGGTGGAAAAGCTAATGATGGAAAAAATGGAGTTAGAAGAAGAAAATACCTTAGGTTAAAGAAAAAGCTTCGAATAAAAGCAAAAAAAGAAGCTGGAATCAAACTGTCTGCAAAAAAAACTCCAGCAAAAAAGGCAGCAGCAAAANAGNCTCCAGCNAAAAANNTANCAGTCAAAAAAGGNTCCNGCGAANAANGTAGCAGCAAAAAAGGCTCCAGCGAAAAAAGTAGCAGCAAAAAAGGCTCCAGCGAAAAAAGTAGCAGCAAAAAAGGCTCCAGCGAAAAAAGTAGTAACAAAAAAGGCAGTAGCTAAAAAAGATAGCAAGTAATCTTATGGGAAAATATTCTGGTAAAAATGATATTGAAACTGGAGTAGAGCTCATAGTAAATAACGATGTAGAAACATCGTATGGTACTTTAAAATCTGGTTCAAAAGTAATTCTTCAGGAAGTAACGCATTTTCCTACAAGTTACAAGGTTAAAGATGATAACGGAAAAATTTGGTTATTAAGAACATACGAAGTAGAAAAAGTCGAGAATAATCAAAAATCAGATTAAGTAATTATCATTGGAGATATAATGAATTTAACAGAAAAAGAGAAAAAAGCATTCAACAATTCAAGAGACGAAGACACATTTTACTCTAATTATGCCAAAGTAAGACAAGCAAGAAATGGTTTTTTACCCAATTATCTCGTAAGAGAAATTCTTGAAATTTTTAATATAAAATTTCCCAAAGATCATTCTGAGGATTAATGAATTTATTTTTTTTATTTATTCTTTTTTTTTCTATTTCATTATCTAATAACATTAATCAGGGATCTTTAATCAGTTCAGAACTTCTAGATTCCAAGACATCTGAAGAAATCTATAATGATTTGTTTCCCTCTCTTGGGATGATGACACCAACTAATGGATATGATGTTGATATTTATTCAATCATTTATGAAACTCTTGATAATGATGGNCAATCAACTTTAGCTTCTGGAGCAGTAGCTGTACCATCAACAAGCAACTTTTTGCCATTATTAAGCTATCAACATGGTACCCAATTAGAAAGAAATAGCGTTAACTCTATTAATGGTTTTGATATTCCTAGTATGTGGTTAGGAACATCTGGCTACATTACAGTATTACCAGATTATCTTGGTTTTGGGATTTCGGAATTATTTCACCCTTACATGATTTATGAATCCAGTGCTATACCAATCATTGATATGTTAAGAGCATCTAAAGAATTTTGTAGTATTAACAATATNAATGTAAATAATCAATTATTTTTAGTTGGATATTCAGAAGGTGGGTATACAACAATGGCAACTCATAAAATGATTGAGGAATTATTTTCAGACGAATTTGTAATTACTGCATCTGCGCCTTCAGCAGGNCCTTACGATCTTTCTGGCACGATGGCTGATTTAATGTTATCATTTGATCCATATGGTGAACCATTTTATTTACCTTTTACNATTTTATCTTACCAAGACAAATATAGTTTGGTAGAAAGTTTGAATGAGTATTTTTTAGATTATTATGCAGAAACACTTCCAGGGTTATTTGATGGTTATCATTCAATTGACGAAATTCATGAAGTTATGCCAATTATCCCAATACAAATTTTTAAAGATGANGTAATTGAAGAATTTACAAATAATATGCAGCATCCATTAAGATTAAGATTATCAGAAAATAATTTATTTAATTGGGTACCTCAAGCAAANATGAAAATTTTTCATAGTCAACAAGATGAATTAGTTCCAATAGAAAATTCTGAAATAGCTTATACAAATTTCATTTTAAATGGTGCGCCAAGGGTAGATTTTGAATTTGGTCCTTTTGGTACTCATCAAAATGCAGCACCAATCATTTTAATAGGTGCAGCTACCTGGTTTGCAGAGTTTAAAAAAGAAGGAATTGAGGGCGACTTAAATCAAGATAATTATATTAATGTNAATGATATTACATTATTAGTTAGTATTGTCTTAGGGATCGATCACATTGAAAATGAATATTTTTGGCTTGCTGATATGAATAATAATGAAATAATTGACATTTTTGATATTATAGAATTAGTAAATTATATAATTGATTAGCAATATTTTTGGTGGCTATAGCTCAGTTGGTTAGAGCGCCAGACTGTGACTCCGGAGGTCGTGGGTTCGAATCCCATTAGCCACCCTAAAATTTAAATTGGAGCTTTCNTATGAATAAAATTATACATATAGTTTTTTTATTTAATATCCTTTTTGCAACACAAAATATAGTTGTAGCCGAATTATTCACAGCAACTTGGTGAGTATATTGTCCTGACGCTCGGGCTGGGCTTCAAGATTTAGATGAATCGGTACAATATTTTATCCCATTATTTTGGGAAGAGGATGGTAATAATCCAAGTCCTAATTATAGTTCCAGAGCAGCAATGTACGAAGTTTCAGGACTTCCACATGTTGAATTTGGTGGTTACATAGAATCTGTGGGTGGTGGTGGAAATATGTANAACACGTATTTAAGTAGATATAATCAAATAATAAATTTAGATAGTCCTTTAAGCATAACACAGAATGTAAACATCGCAGGTAATAACATAATTATGCAAGCAGAAGTTGAAGTAACAGAATCAATTACAACCTCAAATCATCAAATTATATTTTTAACATCACATAAACATAGTGATGAGTACTTTTGTAGCGTAGGATCTTATACGCAACAATCATTTGATTTGTCAGAGATTGGTCAACAACAAGTATTTGAAAATATTATTGAAATTGATGAAAATTGGGATTTAGAAAACATGGACGTCGTTGTTCTTGTCCAGTCGATGCAAAATAATAGAATATTACAAGCATCCTCATCTGATATATCATTAGATAATTTACTAATGCTAAATACTAATTTAGTTTCTATAGAAAATGATGATGATTTTGATGGTAATTTAAATCCAGGTGAAAATGCAACTTTAAATTTTTCGTTAGAAAATANTTCAATTCTATTAAACGCGGAAAATACNACAATTACAATTTCTACTGAAGATAATTTTCAAATCGAATCAAGTCAAATTTTAATTGAAAACGATATTAANNTNGGTGATTTAGTTAATTTTAGTACTAATATTCAGATCTCTGAAGATATTCCTTTAGGTAATGTAACTTTAAATTTATTAGTTCAATCAAATTATACGGATACTTTCGGTGATTCGTATGTATATGAAGTTAATTTCCCAATAGTTTTAAATATTAATCTATATCAAAAAAACTGGCCTTTATCTATTGGTTCTCAAATTGTTTCATCACCAGCAATTGTAGATTTAAATAATGATGGAAATAAAGAAATCATATTTGGTGACTATAATGGCCTACTTCATGTTGTAGATAAAGATGGTAATAATATTGAGGGCTTTCCATTTGAAGCNAATGATGATATTTGGTCTTCTCCAGCAGTTGGTGATATTGATAATGATGGACAGCAGGAAATTGTAATTTCATCAAAGGACAAAAGACTATATATTTTGGACTCATATGGTGAGATCGAGCTAATATATAATGCTAATCAGTTTTTAATGGCAACACCNGTAATTTGTCAAATCGATCAAGATCCTGAATTTGAAATTGTAATTAGTGGTTATACATCTACTGGTGATGTTTTTGCTATTAATCATGATGGTACTGATTTACCAGGTTTCCCTGCTTCAATAAATGAAAAAGTTATATCGGGTGTTGCATCAGTTGATATGAATAATAACGGTTTAGATGATATTCTTGTTGCTACTGAAACGCAAAATATGTTGATCAAAATTATTGATGATGGATCAATTGATACATTATTTGTTGCACAAGAAAAATTTAAGTCATCTCCAACAGTTATTAAAAATGATTTTGAGAATTTGATANTAGTTACTAATAAAGATTATAATTTATATGCATTTGATTTTGATGGAAATTTAAAATTCATATATTCGACTCAGTATGAAATTATATCATCTGCAGTTATTGTAGATATAGATAGTGAAAAAATAGGTATATTTTTTGGAGCACAAGATGGGTACCTTTATGGCATTGATCAAAATGGAGATGATTTGCAGGGTTGGCCAATAAATATTGGTGGACAATTTTCTACATCGCCATCAATAGCAGATTTAAATTATGATGGAATTCCTGAAATTATATGTGGAAATACAAATGGTGATTTATACTCGTTTGATGTAAATGGTAATCAAACAAACTTTTTCCCATTAGAGTTTAGTAGTGGTATTACTTCATCACCTTCAATAGTTGATATTGATAATGATGGAGATTTAGATATATTTTTAGGTGTTACCGATATGATTGTAGGAATTGATTATAAAGACCAAGGTGATATTACAAATTATTGGAANTTTTTTAGAGGAAATATTTTTAGAAACGGTACATACTTATCTAATTATACNGGGTCTTGTTCAAATCCTGAACAAGGTGATCTAAATTGCGATGGTTATTACGATGTAACTGATATAATAATTTTAGTTAATGTTGTCTTAGATATTGAAGAAGCAGATTCTTTTGTTATTTGGGCATCGGATTTAAATTATGACGGTCAAATTAATGTTCTTGATATAATATTCTTGAGAAATGTAATTCTTTATGATTGATATTAAATCAATTTTTTTATAGAATCAGGAACTGTTATTTTAATTTGATTTTGATAGTCATAGGAAACACAAGTTATAGTTGCAATTGATGAGTAATCTTTTTCATCGTCTTTAAAGATAGCTGATTTTATATCGAAACTTGTCTTACCTATTTTTTCAATACGACTACCAATAACTAGTGATGATGGGTGCTGGATTTGCTTTATATAATCTATTTTTGCAGATACCATTATAAATGGAATTTTTGTAAAATTACATTTATTAAATAGATCTATTCGAGCAGATTCGTAATACGATAAATAAACTGCATTGTTGACATGACCCATTTCATCCATGTCATTCCATCTCGTATTAAGTGAATAATTAAAATTAAAATTCGATTTTGTTAATGGTTTATATCTCAAAGAAAAGTATTTTAATTATTCCATTGGAATTTAAGCACTGTATTTCCAAAACTATCTTGATAACATTCACCATTGTTTGGGTTATCTAAAACAGGACAATCAGTTAAGTCTAAAATGGCCCAATAGCCTTTTTGTTTTTTTAAATAAACTAAATTACCAACCCATCCTGAGGTAATTTGTTGAGCTGCAAGACCTTCTCCTATTAAACTTAAAAAATATTGTTCAGTTTCATCAGGAAAAGCATTAGTTACAGTTTGTTCGNATGGTATTATATAAGAGATTAAGTTAGCTCCAGATTGTAAATGATAAATTTGATTTTGATTTGCTGGATATACTTGTTCAATTTCAAAATTTAATTCATCATCTAATACACCATCACCATTAATATCACCATAATCAACTTCTAACCAATATCCTGAAAAAGTATTTACACCAGCTATTGTTCCAACCCAATTGCCGTTTTCAAGCAAGCTAGATGCCACAGCTTGTCCAATGATTCCATTAATATGCTGATCTAAATTTGGATCAGAAAAAATATTAATTAGTGTAGTATCAGTAGGAACTCCAGGAAAACTAATTAGATTATTACCATTGTATATGGTAAAATATTCAGTATAGTAAGATTCGGCAGTACTTTCAGCTTGTATAGTTGATGTATGACTATAGTTATCGTAAACACTAATACCATAAGTACCATCNGCTGTACCTTCAATTTCAAAACAATGACTGGGAGAGGTACATTCTTGAATAAAATTATCTAATCCCCAGATAGATCCAAGTAAAATCCAATTTTGTGTTGCTGTATCATTTTTAAAAATATTGAAACCAATATTATTAGTTTCTATTTCAGGATTGAAACTCCAATCAAGATATACTGAATCAACGTCACCTATTATATCTTGATCGAGTGGTCTTGATAATGCAGAAAAATTTTGGATTGCGTTAATTCTTCCAAATCCATCATCGTGGTTATAAAATAGGAAATCAGTACAAGAGTTTAATTCAATATCTTCATATTCAAAATATTCTCCATCACCTGAATTAGGCAAATGATTTGCTTCACAAAAAGAAGAATTTGATTCACAACTGCAATCACCACAATCGTCAATAAATGCTTGACTATAAATTGTTAGATCATCATTAAAACATTGATTGTCACAGTTTTCATTTTTACCATGTGAATAATTTGGATCTATTTGAAGGCAAGAACTTGAACCTGGAGCTAGAATTTCCTCTGCTGGTGTCCAGATTTGGTCAAAATTCAAATCTGAGAAAGGCTCTTCAAGGCATTGGCCATCTTGATTTAATTCATAGCAATCATCCCATTGAGAATTNCCATTTAAATCAATATATGGTTCATCATTATCCCATTGTCCATCTGAATCAGAATCGTTCCAGCAAGCATTTTGACCATAAAAGTATTCTGAAGTTATTGAAGTATAAATNCCATCAGGAATGAGATCAAGATATTCTTCTCCTTCATTCCATATATTATTCTCATTAGTATCTANAAAGGGTTCTGCATTTAATTGAGGAGGACAAACATTGCAATTATCAATGTTATTATTATCATTATTATCAATTNTAGTATTTCCACCTACACAAATTCCACAATCATTTATGGATGCAAGACCATATTTATCAAAACCTTCATTATGTTTTTGAACATATAAAGGAGTATANTATAGACATTCACCATTACAATCAACATCNGGACCATTGATAAATTGAGATGAGGTNGANGTGTTAGAATTTTCAATNTTTTCAATGCTGATTGACAAATTCCACAATCATCAATTATTGCACCTCCAAAGCAAACCCCTAAACAGTCTAAATTTTGATTCATATCTTGGTCATTTGTGTAACATTCTCCACAAGTGTCAATAGAATTTGGAATACAGTAAATTGAATCGTCAATATCTTCCTGCACTGTTATATCATTAATACTGTACCATTTTTGATTCCAAACATGTTTGTTAATATTATTTTCATCACAATCAGGAACGTAACCATCAAAGTTACCAACATTATCACAGTCATAACCTAAATATACTGAGCTTACAGAAATATTGTATTCTTCAATATAATATTGATCAAATTCATTAAACGTATTTTCTAATTCACTCCATTTAACTTCTTGATTGTAGCTACAAATATTTAAATAAGTATCGATTTCACCATCTGATCCTGGTTGAGAAATTAAAGGGGATGATTCAGAATTATTTTCAATATCAATTTCAATATTTTTTATGTTTAAAATTCTTTCTGAAGAAAAACCATCTGGACAGGTAATGTAGTAGTCAGAATCAGGAGTAATACATTGTTCATTTGCACATATTGCGTAATATTCACCTCCATAGGAGTCAGGACAAAATTCTCTAGGGCAATTTTCAACACCTGAACAAGATGTGTGTCCATCACCATCCCCATCATAAGCATATTCATCAGTTCCTTCAAGAGCGCATTCACCCATAACAATCGCAACTCTTGCTCCTTCAGGAGACGCTATTAAAAATTCAGGATCAATAACAAAAAGTTGACTAAAATTCATGTCAGTATAGGTGTCATCAGAATTAAATTTTCCGTCAGGTATTTGATTTCCATTAGCATTATCATCTTTGAAGATATAAACTTCATAATTATTTTCTTCCTCGTCTTCAGGATTTTCAAGCCAAAATAAATTATCAAAATCAGTATTGGACCATTCAAGAATGATTTTGTCTACATCAGGTAACTGCCAAGTATTTCCATATATGTCCCATCTAGCATAGTCATCATAATTTTTCCATGATTTTTTATCAACAGAGAAATAAATTCCTTCTGAACAACACTCATTACCATTGATATCAACATCATTCATCCAATCTAAGTGAGAAAATCTTATATTCGTGTGACCATCCATTGGAGCAGGAATGTCAAATTCATCTTCTCCTAATCTCCAACCATCTGACCCACCTTCTTCATATTTACATTCTGGATATAAATTATCTAGACTCTGATCAGGTTCATAATCATCATTAAGGTTTGTATAATTTTCTCCTTTGGTGTAGGTACCATCTGGGCCGTAAATACCAGGCGCTATTTTTCCAACTCTATCTATATAATATTCACCTAGTTGGTATTCACAATCCTGAAAAGTACCATCGGTATCATCACAAATTCCATCATCATCATTATCAATGCAGTAGTCGTTAAATATGTCGCCATCCCATTTTCCATTATTTTCGTACCCATTAGGGTTACTTGATGAAAAGTTATCACCATTTGGATCTTCACCAAGTATATATTTGGGGTTTCCATCTTCATAATGAATGCCATTTAAATGACATTCACCATTATTATCTAAAATACAAAAACAGTCCTCATTGAGACATTCTATACCAATATCAATACCATCACCATCTTCATCATTTTCAGATTTACATTCGTATCTGTCTTGGCATTGATCAATACCAAAATCATCCCAAGGTTCTGCCTCTTCCATTTTTAATCTAATATTATCTGATAATCCTAAAGGAATGTTATTGTAAGTTGCAGCTTGAGCTGATATCTCAAGTTGCCAATTCCTTGTTGCAGAAAATACTAAACCATATATTAATAAGGAAGCGATGTAAAATTTGTTTTTTAATTTCATATTATATCTTATATATATTTGAGTTATAGTTTATTACAATTAAATTATAAAAATTAGTGATATATATCAAAATATTTTAATAAAAGATGAATGTTAAATGAAAAATTTTTAACTGAACCAAGACAATATATCTCCATAGGACGGAAACTTATTAGTGGAAAATTTTGAATAAACAAGTTTACTATTAATTTTTACTTCAAATGAACCTGAACGGGGAGGTTGAGGGTTACCAATTATATTGGATTCGGGATTAATTTTAGATATAATTTTTGATACACGATCAAATTCAGGATCATAATTTCATTTAATACAGTATTCTATTTCTATGTTCATAATATTTTAAGTGATTGTAATAAACCTAATATAGATGGAATAAATAATATCCATCCAACTAATTTTATTATAAAATCAATATCGTGGTTACCAGATTTTTTCACAATTAAATATAAACCAGTAGATGATAGACTAAACAAAATTAGAAATAATATAGTTTCTTTCATTTATTTTTTTTTTCATAAATCAACTGATAAAATGACTTATTATTATCAAGTGTTCTAATTTTAATCAAATCACCAGGTGATAAAGGACCATTAGCATAAAACCATTGTCTCATTCCTTTTGTAAAAAAGCCATCTGATGTTAAATGTGTTCGAATATTACCAATATTAGTCTCTAATATGAAATCTTTTTCTTTCGTTGGAAAAAAGAAACGATATTTTGCTGGAACATAAATTCTATTATACATATTTATACTCTGTGTATCATTGGGTATAAAAAACAAAATTCTACTAATTTCATTTTGACTTTCCTCCCAAAGATTTACTTGACTACTGGGCGTATTAAGATTTAAACTTATTTCTATTTCATCACCATCGTTAAGTTTATATTTATCAATTATCATTTTTGGCAGATGAAGATAAAAATGATTTCTAAACTTTTTTATTTTTACTCTAATTAACTTCATAAAATTAAAATAATATTTGATAATTTAAGCTATTTTATGTAATAAATTATGTGGTTAAAATTATATTAAATAATAATTAAATAAGGATTTAAATGTCAAAAAAAATACAAATTGGAGATCTAATCATAGATGTTCCCGAAATAACTAAACAAACAAATTTATTTATAGCTTTGATTTTGATAGTTTTATTTGGTTTAACCTCAATTTATACCGTTGATGCTAATGAGCAGGGAGTTGTTTTAACTCTTGGTCGCTACACGAGGACAACTGAACCGGGAATACAATTTAAATTACCATTTGGTTTAGAAAAAGTATACAAAGTTAAAGTTGATTATCAATATAAGCAAGAGTTTGGTTTTAGAACAAAACAATCTGGTCAAAGAACCCAATATTCAAACAAAAATTATGCAGATGAATCCTGGATGTTGACAGGAGATTTAAATATTGCTGAAGTTGAATGGATAGTGCAATATAAAGTAAAAAACCCCAAAGATTATTTATTTAACATAAGAGGAATTGAAAATACAATTAGGGATGTATCTGAATCAACAATGAGGCTTATGATTGGAGATAAATCTTTCCAAGAAGTTTTAAAAAGTGGAAGGGAAATTGTGTCTAATGATGCAAAAAAACATATGCAAATGATTTTAGACCAATATCAATCTGGAATATCTATTCAACTAGTTCAGTTACAAGATGTATTACCACCTAAGCCAGTTTCAGATTCTTTCAATGAAGTCAACAGAGCAAAGCAAGAACAAGAATCAGTGATAAATGAAGCTAGACAGGCATATAATAAAGAAATCTATAAAGTTGAGGGTGATGCTCAAAGAATGATTAGTGAAGCTGAGGGATATGCAATTGAAAGAGTAAACAATGCTAAAGGTGATGTGCAGCTTTTTAGCTCTGTTTTAAAGGAATATAAAAAAGCACCACAAATAACTAAAGATAGGTTGTATATAGAAAACATGGAGTTAATTCTTAAGAAAATTCCAAATAAAGTTATTGTTGATGATAAACTTGAAAACATACTACCCTTATTAGACTTAAATAAAGAAAGGAGAAAATAATGAAAAAAATAGTTTTTATTTTATTTTTCCCAGTTATTCTATTTTTATATTCATCAATCTTTATAATCAACGAAGTTGAGCAAGCAATTATAACTCAATTTGGTAAGCCAATCCGGACTTTAACAGAAGCAAATTTTTATTTTAAAATACCTTTTATACAAAAAGTAAGAAAATTTGATAAAAGAATGTTAGAATGGGATGGATATGCAACCGAAATGCCTACAAAAGATAATAAGTATATTTACATAGATGCTTTTGCAAGATGGTCAATATCAGATCCATTGAAATTTTATAAAAATGCAAAAACTGAAAGGAATGCTCAATCTCTGTTAGACGATATTATTGACGGCGCAGTTAGAGATGAGATATCAAACAGATCGATGACAGAAATTGTTAGATATTCAGACACCGAATTATTGAAGGATAGTGAAGACAGTAATACGATAGATGATTTTAATGTAGAAAATGAAGATAATATAAAATCAGGAGCTAGACTCAAAATCATTGAGTCTATTAAAAATAACGTTTCTGAAAAATTGTTTGAACAGAACATGGGTATTGATTTAATTGACATACAATTAAAAAGAATTAATTATAATAAAGAGGTTCAAGAAAAATTATTTCATAGAATGATATCTGGTCAAAATCGTATTGCAGAAAAATACAGAGCTCAAGGTCAAGGTAAAAAACAAGAAATTTTAGGAACTCAAACACAAAAAAAGAAAGAAATTCTATCTAATGCTTATTTGGAATCACAAAAGATTAAGGGTGATGCTGATGCACAAGCGACTAAGATTTATGCAGATACTTATGGAAAAGCACCTGAATTTTATAATTTCATAAAATCTTTAGAAACATATAAAAATACTATTGATTCAACAACATCATTAATTTTATCAACTGATAATATTTATTTGAAATATTTAAACAAATAAATTGATAAGAAATTTAAAATTATTGATCTCATATGATGGTTCAGATTTCAAAGGTTGGCAGTTTCAACCAAATGTCAGAACGGTTCAAGGAGATATTGAAACACAAATTATTAAATTGTTCAATGATCAGCGAATTAATCTTATTGGATCAGGAAGAACAGATTCTGGTGTTCATGCTGAGGAACAAGTTGCAAGCATTAAATTAAAAACTGATTGGAAATTGGATAATATTAAAAATGCTTTAAATGCTAATCTAAAAGATGATGTATACATAAAAAAAATATTGATAGTAGATCAAAATTTTCATGCAAGATTTTCTGCAAAAGAAAGATCTTACAAATACTACGTTTCAAATCAATATAGACCAAATTCGAGATTTTATGTTTGGCATACAAAAAAAAAACTTAATCTCAATATATTAAATCAATGTTCTGATTTAATTAAAAAAAACAATGATTTTACAAACTTTTGTAAATCTAAATCCGAAGTTAAAAACAAGATTTGTAATATTTTTCAATCTCATTGGGAATGTAAAGACGAAATACTCATTTATAGTGTGAAAGCTAATCGTTTTTTGCATCATATGGTAAGATTTTTAGTTGGAACTATGATTGAAGTTTCAAGAGGAAGAATGCTTATAAATGACTTTGAACAAATGCTTAATAATCAAAATACAGATTATGAACCGTTGTGTGCACCAGCAAAAGGATTGTTTTTGTACAAAATAGGGTATTAGTATAATGAAGAAAATTNTTTTTAAATTATTTTTGATNTTTTCAATATTGTGTGGACAAAATNTTAATGTTTTAGATAGACAAACTGATATAACAAGAGCAATTCAAAGTGTTGAAAATTCTGTNGTAGGTATCAATGTAACCCAACTAAATACTCGAAACAACAATATGTTTTTTAATCCNTGGCAAGACTTTTTTAATAGAAATTCTTTATANAGAGTTGAAAGTAGTGGCTCTGGTGTAATTATAAGTTTAGATGGTTATATTGTAACAAATGCTCACGTTGTAGAAAATGCNTTAGAGATAAATGTAATGGTTAAAGGTGGAGAAGAATACAAAGCATCATTAATAGGTATAGACTATCCTACTGATATTGCTTTACTTAAAATAGAAGCNCAAAATTTAAAGTATATAAAATTTGGTAACTCGGATGAATTAATTCTNGGCGAATGGGTAATTGCTTTNGGTAACCCTTTAGGATTATTTTCTGTTAATGATAAAGCGACTGCAACCATAGGAATTTTGAGTGGCATGAACATGGATTTTGGTCTGAAGGAGTCTGGTAGGGTTTATCAAAATATGTTACAGACTGATGCTGCAATAAATTCTGGTAACAGTGGAGGACCATTAATTAACATATTTGGTGAGTTAATTGGAATAAATACTTTTATTATGACAGGCTCAGGTTACAATAGTGGTTCTATTGGCATTGGCTTTGCTATCCCAATAAATTTAGTTAAAGAGGTCACGAATGAACTAAAGATTTATGGTAAGGTCGAAAGAAGCTTTCAAACTGGTATTTCCGTACAACCTATTGACAGGTATATACAAAAATATTTAAGGTTGCCCAGTCAAAGAGGTGTCATTGTTACTGATGTTGAAAAATTTTCATCTGGTGAGCAGGCTGGAATAAAAATTGGGGATATAATTTTGAAAGTTGATAATACATATGTAAATAGTAGAAATGATATTTTAAATGTTATAAGNGAAAATTTGAAGAAAACAGGGGAATACATACAATTACTAATTTGGCGAAATGGTGAAGAACAAACAACAAAATTATTATTATCAGAAGGAGAATAAATGATTAATAGGTATAATACACCTCAAATGAAAAAAATATGGTCAGATCAAAATAAATACACTACTTGGCTTAAAGTAGAAATTGCTGTGACTGAAGTACTTTGCGAGATGGGTTTAGTACCTCAAAAATCATTAAATATCATTAAAGAAAAAGCTAATTTTTCNATTGACAGAATTTTAGAAATAGAAAAAGAAACTAGGCATGATGTCATTGCTTTTTTAACGAACTTATCAGAAAATATTGGTCCAGACTCAAGATTTATTCATATGGGAATGACCTCTTCTGATTTATTAGATACTTCTTTAGCTTTACAATGTAAAGAGTCCGCTTTAATTATCAAGAACAAATTAAATATCCTNTATGAAATTTTAAGAAAAAGTGCAGTTGAACACAGACAAACTTTTCAAATTGGAAGATCACACGGAATACATGCAGAATTAATCACNTTTGGATTTAAACTTGCTTTGTGGAGTGAAGAAATTGGNAGACANGCATCAAGATGGGATTTAATTTTACAATCAATTTCTACAGGTAAAATTTCAGGTGCTGTTGGAACATATCAACACTTAGATCCAAAAGTTGAAGAGTTAGTTTGTCAAAGATTAGGTTTANCACCTGCTTCTATTTCAAGTCAAGTTGTTCAGAGAGATCATCATGCAGAATTTCTTAATGGAATTGGTTTAATAGGGGCTACTTTAGAAAAAATTGCCATTGAAATANGACATCTTCAAAGAACAGAAGTACTTGAAGTAGAAGAACCATTTAAAAAAGGTCAAAAAGGTTCATCTGCAATGCCTCATAAGCGTAATCCAATTGTTACAGAAAGAATTACAGGCATGGCAAGATTATTGCGAGCAAATGCTATGGTAGGACTTGAAAATGTTGCACTTTGGCATGAAAGAGATATTTCTCATTCGTCAGTTGAGAGAATTATAATACCTGATTCAACCACATTATTAGATTACATGTTAGATAAAATGATATATTTATTAGATAATATACAAGTCTATCCTGATAATATGTTGANTAATATTAATAAAACTAATGGTTTGATTTTTAGTCAAGAGGTATTATTGTTTTTAATAAANAAAGGTATGACTAGAGAAAATGCTTATGCTATTGTTCAGAAAAATGCGATGAAAGTTTGGGAAAAAAACTTAGATTTTAAGAAAATTATATTAGAAGATTTAGAAATTAAGAAGTATTTATCTAATAAAGANATAGATGAATTATTTGATATGAACAAAATTATGAAAAATATAAATAAAGTATATGATAGATTAAATTTAAAATAGGGAGGTAATTAGTTATTAATACAAAAATACAAAAGCAATTAGGTTTTGCACTTGATAATTATTCGATAAATTCACAAGTAGAACACTACAAAGGTAAAGTGAGAAATAATTTTATTTTTGATGATGAGATTGTAATGATTACATCGGATCGGGTTTCAGCTTTTGATCATGTTTTAGGAACCATACCATTCAAAGGACAAATTTTAACAGATATTGCTTCTTTTTGGTTTAATAAGACCAAAGATATCGTGCCAAATCATTTNATTTCTCAANTTGANCCACAGGTACTATTGGTTAAAAAAGCTAAGACTTTACCAGTAGAAGTGATCGTAAGAGGATATATTACTGGTAGTTTGTGGAGAGAGTATTCAAATGGTATTAACGGACAATATGGATTTATGTTACCTGAAAATTTGAGGGAAAATCAAAAATTTGAGAAGGCAATTCTTACTCCTTCNACCAAAGCAGATTATGGTCTTCATGATGAACCTATTTCAAGGGATAAAATAATTAATGATCTTGTTNAAGAATCTATATATTCTAAAGCTGAAGAATACGCTCTGAAATTGTTTAAAATGGGTCAAGATTGGGCGNATGAAAATGGGTTAATATTAGTTGATACTAAATATGAATTTGGAATTGTTGATGATGAACTTATTGTAATTGATGAAATCCATACTCCAGATTCTAGTAGATACTGGATTAAAGATGAATATCAAAGTAGATATGAAAATAACCAAAAACAAAAAATGTTAGATAAAGAAAATATTAGACATTGGTTAATGGAAAGAGGNTTTTCAGGTGAAGGAACACCACCTCCATTATCTGATGAGATAAGAATTTCATTAGCAGAAAGTTACTTTGATTTATATCAAAAATTAACAGGTAAAGAATTTAATCCAAATGTTGGTGATGTCCTATCAAGATTGAAGAATAATTTAAAAGATTATAAAATTTTTAAATAAATGCGNTTTAATNTTTTTAAATTNATTAAACTATATTTCGGAGATTTTAATGAAAGCTAACATATATATAACATANAAAGAAGGAATTTTAGATCCTCAGGGTACAACAGTTAATAAAGCTCTCAATTCAATTGGTGTTAAAAATATCAATTCTTTAAAAATAGGCAAATATATTGAACTAGAACTTGGNAATATATCTCATCAAGAAGCTAAAAAAATATGTGAAGAAGCCTGTACAAAATTATTAGCAAATCATAATACAGAAAAATTTAATTACGAAATTTTGGATAAAGAATGAAATTCGCTGTAATTGTTTTTCCAGGTTCGAATTGTGATAATGATTCATTTTATGTGTTAAAAAAAATCTTAAATGTATCAGTTGATTTTGTTTGGCATAAAGAGACAAATTTATTACAATATGATGTTATTGTAATACCTGGAGGTTTTTCATATGGAGATCATTTAAGAGCTGGTGCAATTGCTAGATTTTCACCAATTATGAATGAGGTAGTNAATAGTTCAAAAAAAGGAAAGNCTATCATTGGTATCTGCAATGGTTTCCAAGTTTTAACNGAAGCGGGTTTGCTTCCNGGCTCTTTAATTGTTAATAAAACTGTTAAGTTTATNAGTAGAAATATCAGGTTAAAAACTTGCAATAATAACTCAATTTTTACTAGAAATATCAAAAATAGTGAACTACTAGAAATGCCCATTGCACATAAACAAGGCAATTTTTGTGCAGATAGTAAAACTATTGACTTTTTAGAACAGAATGATCTAATTGCTTTTAAGTATCATACGGGGAATAATTTTAATGGTTCAATAAATGATATNGCAGGTATTATGAATAAGAAAAAAAACGTGCTTGGTATGATGCCNCATCCNGANAGAGCTTCAGATTCTATTCTTGGAAATAAAAGTGGNATAAAGATTTTTGAATCTATATTAGGAAGTAATTAGAAATGTTACATAAAAAAAATTATCATTTTATACTTTTATTGATAATTTGCGGAGCAATTATTAGTTCTGCTTTTGGATTAATTATTTCCTTTATCTTACCAGATGGAGTAGTTAAAGANTTTTTCTTATTATCCAAAATGATTGGTTGGGATCCGTTGATAATTGATTTGTTTATAATTAATTTAACTTTTGGAATGTATATTAATATATCTGTATTAAGTATCATTGGAATGTTTGTTTCTTGGTACTTTTTACGNTACTTTAAATAAGGAGAATAAATGAGTTTAGGTGCGCCAGAAATAATTATAATTTTTGTTTTAGTCTTAGTTTTCTTTGGCGGTAAAAAACTACCCGAATTTGCAAGAGGTTTAGGAAAGGGTTTGAAGGAATTTAAGAATGCTACAAAAGATATAAAAGATGAAATTGAATCAAGTACAGATGATGATTTAAAAAAAAATAGTTAAGATATATGGATTTGAAAAGCAAAATTGAAGATTTTCAAGCAAATTTTTCAAAATACAACAATATTTATAATTGTTTCATATCTGATACTTCAAACTTAGCCTTAGATAGAATAAAAGAATTTTCAAAATTTGACAAAAATAAAAAACTNTTTGGTAAATTAGTTGCTATCAAAGATAACTTAAACTATATCAATACAAAAACAACTTGCGGTTCAAAAATTTTAGATAATTATGAATCAATTTATAATGCAACTGTTGTTGATAGAGTTTTGGATAATGGTGGTTTAATTGTAGGNAAAACAAACTTAGATGAGTTTGCTATGGGATCTTCTTCTGAATTTTCTCATTATGGATCTGTCAAAAATAATTTAGATATAAATTTTGTTTCTGGAGGATCTAGTGGTGGCTCTGCTGTTGCAGTTTCGTCAGGCTTAGTTGATATGGCGCTAGGAAGTGATACTGGNGGATCTGTTAGACAGCCAGCTTCTTTTTGTGATATTTATGGATTAAAACCNACTTATGGAAGATTATCGCGCTNCGGATTGGTTGCGTTTGCTTCTTCATTTGATCAAGTAGGAATTTTTGCTAACAACACATCTGATACTGCTTTATTATTTAATTCCATTGCAGGATATGATGAAAATGATTCAACATCTTCTAAGCAAAAAAATAATGAATTTGCTTATGATCAGAAAAAAGTTAAAAAGTTAACAATAGGAATTCCAAAAGAATATATTAANGAAGGCATTGATATTGAAATTTTAAAATCTTTTGAAAAACTAAAAATATTTCTTANAAAAAGTGGATTCAAAACTAAAGAAATATCATTGCCACATACAGAATATTCAGTGCCTGCTTACTACATTCTTTCAACAGCAGAAGCGTCATCTAATTTGGCTAGATTTGATGGTATTNGATATGGTTTTACAAAAAGAAATAATGATTTAAATGATTCATATAAGTTAACAAGGAATNTTGGTTTTGGAGATGAGGTAAAAAGAAGAATAATTTTAGGTACTTTTGTTTTATCTTCAGGTTATTATGATGCTTACTATAATAAAGCACAAAAAATAAGAACTTTAATACAAAATGATTTTATTGCAGCTTATAAAGATGTTGATGTGATAATTACTCCAACTAGTCCGTTTCTTCCATTTAAATTAGGAGNAAAAGTTGAAGACCCTCTTAAAATGTATTTATCAGATATCTTTACAGTTCCTATGAGTTTAGCTGGTATACCTGCTCTTAATATACCATTTGATCATTCTGCTTCAGGTTTACCTATTGGTATGCAATTGGTAGGTAATTTCTTTAAAGAAAATGATTTATTTAATTTGAGTCAGTATATTAGTTTGAACAAATAAGTTTGATGTAATGTTAGATTTTCAATATCCTTCCTTTTTTTTATTATTAATTCCAATTATAATAATTTTTATTTTTAAGTTTATTAATATTGAAAGTTTCGAAGCAGTTGTTAGATATTCTAATATTGATTTAATTCCATCAAAAATTAAATCTAGAGNAACATTNAAAAATAATATTTTAGTTTTTTTAAATATTTTTATATTTTTACTAGTTATTCTAGGTTTAGCAAGGCCTAGACTATCAAATATTATTAGTGATAGTAAAGTAGATATTGTTGATATTATGCTAGTATTAGATATGTCCTCATCAATGTTAGCTGAAGATTTCAAGCCAAACAGACTAGAAGCATCTAAAGAAGTGGCTAAGACTTTTATAAAAGATAGATCTGGTGATAGATTGGGCATAATTATTTTTGCTGGTCAGTCTTTTATACAGTGTCCGCTAACAATTGATTCTGATGTTCTGGTAGAATTTGTTGATAAAATTGANGTAGCTCAAGAAGATTATGATGGTACTGCTATTGGTATGGCAATAGCAAATGCAACAAATAGATTAAGATTTTCAGATTCAAAAAATAAATTAATGATTTTATTATCNGATGGAAGCAACAATAAAGGAGAAATTGANCCTATTACTGCNGCTGAGNTAGCCCAAAAGTTTAATATTAAGATATATACAATTGGAGCTGGAAGTATGGGTAAAGCTCCATATCCCGTAAAGGATATTTGGGGAAGAACTAGTAGAAGAATGATAGATGTAGATGTTGATGAAGAAACTCTCAAAGAGATATCTAGAGTTACAAATGCAAAATTTTTTAGAGCAACAGATAATGAAACTCTTTTNCAAGTTTATAAAGAAATAGATCAATTAGAACGAACAGAAATAGAAGTTAGTGAGTATAAAAATTATAAAGAGCTATATNTTTATTTTGCTTTAAGTGCAGCTTTATTATTAATTATAAAAATTCTTTTTAATCAAATATTTTTTAGGAAATTCTTTTGATAAAATATTTAAGTCCATACTGCTTCTTTTTATTAATTCCACTTGCATTAATTATTTTATTAAATATTTTTTATGTTGGAAATGAAATCAANAAAATAAAATCTAATAATATTAATAATTACTTATTTAGTTTTTTTTCTTTCAGTAAGTTCAGATTTAAAAACTGGTTGTTAATTTTAGCGTGTTTTTTTCTTATTATCGCGAGCACTGGCCCCCAAGTTGGAACACGTTTAACTGAATTAAAAAGACAAGGTATTGATNTATTTATAGTTTTAGATGTCTCTAAAAGTATGAATGCTATTGATGTTAGTCCATCAAGACTAGAAAAAGCAAAGTACGAACTTAATAGATTGATAAATAATCTTCAAGGTGATAGAATAGGCATTATTGTATTTTCAGGGTCAGCTCATTTACATTTACCTTTAACAATTGATTATTCAGCAGCAAAGTTATTTTTAAATTCAATTGATACAGATATTATATCAGACCAAGGAACATCACTTTCATCAGCATTAAATTTAGCTTTAAGTCAAATTAAAGAAGATAGCGAAAAATATAAGGTAGTAGTTTTAGTTTCAGATGGAGAAGATCACGAAGGTGAATCATTGAAAATAGCAGAAGAAGCCTTTCAAAGGAATATATTAGTTTACACAGTAGGTGTCGGTACAAATAAAGGTGGTCCAATTCCTATTTTGAATGAATCTGGTGATAGANTNGATTTCAAAAAGCAAAATAATAAGATTGTAACAACTACTCTTAATGAGCAAATTTTAAATGAAATATCATCGATAACTAGATCAAAATATTATCGCATTGACAACAAAGCAAATGCATTAGCTCCCTTGATTAAAAATTTAGAATCAATGGAAAAAAAAGAATTAAAAACACAAGTTTTTACAGAATATGAACATAGATATCAAATATTTCTTTTATTAAGTTTAGTTTGTTTAATTGTAGAACTTTTAATCAAAACAAAAAAAAATAAACAAAAAATATGAAAAAAATAATTTATATAATTTGTTTTTCTATTCTTATTGCAGAGGATAATCAATTATTAATTGATGATGCTATCAATAGTTATATGGATTTGTTAGAAAAAAATCCTAATGATTATGAGGTAAATTATAATATTGGTAATTTGAATTATTATAAAAATAATTTTGAAGAAGCTATCAATAAATATAATCAGGCATTAAAAACAAAGGATACTTCATTACAATCTGATATTTATTACAATTTAGGTAATACTTACTATAACTTAGGTAATTATCAAAAGAGTAAAGAATATTACAAAAAGTCTTTAAAAGCAAATTCAACTAACGAAGATGCTAGACATAATTATGAATTTGTTAATAAAATTATAAAACAAAATCAGAGTCAAGATCAGCAGGATCAGCGAGATCAGAATGATGATGGTGANCAGAGTCAAGATCAGCAGGATCAGCGAGATCAGAATGATGGTGAGCAGAGTCAAGATCAGCAGGGTCAGCGAGATCAGAATGATGGTGAGCAGAGTCAAGATCAGCAGGATCAGCTAGATCAGAATGATGATGTTGATCAGAGTCAGGATCAGCAGGATCAGCGAGATCAGAATGAAGTTGGTGAGGAGAGTCAGGATCAGCAGGATCAACGAGATCAGAATGAAGTTGGTGAGGAGAGTCAGGATCAGCAGAAAAATAACCAAAAAAATAATATTGACAAAACAATTTCACCAGAACAAATACTAGAAAGAGAAGAAGCTGAAGCTATATTGAATTCATTAAAAGCAAATGAAAAAAATATGATGAAAAGACGATATATGTCAGTTAAAACCAAGAAGGTCCTTAAAGATTGGTAATATTTTTAAATACATTATTATTTTTTTCGCTAATCTTTTGTCAAAGTATTGATGTAAGTGTCGACAAAAATAAAATTTTTTTTGGTGAATCTATTCAACTGAAAATAACTGTTAAAAACGGTAGCGATTTTGATGCCAACCTTTCTAATCTTAATGATTTTCAAATTTTATCTGGTCCTAACTCATCATCACAAATGAGTTGGATAAATGGTAAAATGTCAAGTGAAAATTCTCAATCTTGGTCATTGCTTCCAACCAAAAAAGGTAAACTATATATTCCATCATTTAAAATTAATTTGGGAAATAATAAAAATTATCAATCAAAAAGAATTCAAATTACAGTTTTAGATGAAAGTCAAAGGAATAGTAACAACAAGGTAAAAAGAGAATATTTCATTGAAGCTTCATTAAATGATTCATATCCATTTAGGGGTGAACAGATAGTATTAACTTATTATTTGTATACAAAAGTTAATTTAAGTTCTTTTGATTTTCTTGATATCCCAAATTATAGAGATTTTTGGTCAGAAGATTTATACAATCCTAGAAATTTGCAATTTACTGAGAAAAAAATTAATAATGAAACTTGGTACGTATCAAAAGTTAAAGAAGTAGCATTGTTTCCTACAAAGTCTGGTGAATTAAAAATCAAACCCGCTACTATTACTATTGGGGTAAAGACGAATAATAATAGAAGAAATTTTGATTTTTTTGCTAGCGATTTTTTTGGAAGAACAAAGCAAGTAACTTTAGCAACAAACGAATTAACTTTAAATGTAAAATCTATTCCTAAAACATCTGGAAAGCCATCAGCAGCTATTGGTCAATGGAGCATTCAATCTAAGATTGATGATCCCAAAATAAAACAAGACGAAGCTTTTACCTATAGTATAATAATAAAGGGTAAGGGTAATATTAAAACAGTTGAACCGCTAGAATTCACTTTTTCTGATAATTTAGAAATTTTTGATCCAGAAATTAATATTATTGACAGAAAATATGGTAATATAATAGGTGGAGAAAAAGAGATAAATTATGTAATTATTCCAAGAGATTATGGTCAAGTGGAATTACCTAGAGTTGAGTTAAAATTTTTTGATACAAAAATTAATAAATGGAAAACAGTTTTTGTAGAAAAAAGAAAAATAACGGTAGAAAAAAATGAAAAATCATTAGAAACAGCTATTGGTTTAAAAAAAGAGGAAGTATTATTAATAGGGAAAGATATTAGATACATTAATTTGGATTATCCAAAATGGTTGGTCAATAATAAATCACTATTAGATACTAAATTTTATATTATCTTAATTATGACAATTATTTTTTATACTATACCATATTTAATTTTAAATAATTCTGAATATTTTAAAAAAACTCAATTAAAAATGAATTCAAAAAATGCATTTAAAAATTCTATTAAAAGTTTAAAATCATCATATGAATCTCATAATAATGCTTATACAGAAATTCATAAAATCTTAAATAACTATATTTCATTAAAAATTAATATCAATATAGAACGTTCAACTGAAGAAATTTTTAATATATTTAATGAAAACTGTTCAAATAAAATTGTTTTAGACGATTTAAAATCAATGTTAAAAAAGATAGATGCTGTAAGATTTTCAAATATTCAAAGTACTGATTATAAAAGAGATATAAATTCATTTCAAAAATTACTCAAAAAATTGGATTCTGGATGGTAAAAAAAATATTATTACATTTATTCATATTTTTTTCTGTAGCATTTTGCAATTATAATATAAATAGTATTTATCAGAAAGGTATTGAATCATATAGAAATGATAATTTTAATGAAGCAATAATATATTTTAATCAAATTTTAGAATATAATTATGAATCTGAAGAATTATTATATAATCTAGGTAATGCTTATTACTTAACTGATAATATACCTTTATCAGTTTGGGCTTATGAAAAATGTTTAAAACTGAATCCATTTAATGAAGATGCTAATTTTAATTTGAAATTAGTAAATTTAAAAGTCAAAGATAGGATTGAAATTCCTGACCCTCCACTTCCTCTAAAAGCTTTTAGATTAATAAAAAATTTTTTTTCTCCAAAAGATTGGATTTTGATTGGTCTTATACTTTTATTTTTTGCTTCAATATTATTTTTTATTAGAAAACTTTTTTCTAAATCAAAATTTATTTCATTTGAAAAGTTATTTTATATTATTTTAATTATAATTATTCTACCTGGATCTTTTTCAATTTATGATAGTTTTAATATTAACCAGGGAATTGTTAAATCTGATAAAGTAAACATTTATTCAGCCCCAAATAATTCATCCGTGATTTTGTTCAAAATAAATGAAGGACTTAAGGTAGATATTAAGGGTAAAGATTCTGATTGGATAAAAATTAAACTCATTGATGGAAAAGAAGGATGGATACCATCCAAAAAAATATTAATCTTATAAAGTTAAGGAGCATATCTTTTATGAAATTTATAATTCTAACGTTAATTTTTATAATGATGAACAATTGTGAAAAAAACTCTCTTGGCGTTACAGGTTGTGATGGTGTAGTAGGTAGTGGGAAGGTATTAGATTCCTGTGGAACTTGCGATGAGGATCCTTCAAATGATTGTTTAAGAAAAGTATATGTTACAAATCAAAGTCAAGATTATGTTACAGTGTTGAATGCTGAAGTGGATACAGTCGTTAAAAATATAAAAGTTGGTTTTGATAGTGTTAATTGTAATAGTTTTAATAATGATGAAATAGAATGTGAACAGAATGGATGTGACTGGATGAACCATAATGGAATTGATATGTGTATGGGCACTACTGACAATGTGGGGAACACACCGCATTTTATTTCAATAGATGAAACAAATGGTTTTTGGTTTGTGACTTTAATGGATGCAGGTTATATTGAACAATATTGCNTTAAAGAAGACACTTTAATNGATCGAATAGAAATTGGAGATTTGCCTTCTTTNTCTACAATTGATATACAAAATAAAAATATNTATATNTCTAGAATGAACATGCCAGGTATGCCAAGCATGAGTTCTGCAACAAACGTCATAAATAAATTATCTTATTCAAATAATGGATTAGTTGATGAATTAGAAATTGACATTTGTAATGGATGCAGTAGTATTGGTCCTCATGCTATTTCAATTGATATTTATGAACATCAGTTATATACAGCTTCAATTTTAACAGACCATATTTTTAAAATTAATTTGATAAGTAANGAAATTCAGTGGCAATCTCTCAGTGACGATACAAATTCAAATCCAAATATTATTACACAAGTTTACAAACCAATACAATCCATAAATAAAAATNGTTATTTATTTGTAACTTGTTCAGCAGGAGGAGATATTGAGGGCCAAGTTCAGATGTATAACAGTAGTAATTTGGAAAAAATTGATAGTTATAACTTTGATGTAAATTCAAATCCTTGGCATATTATTGTAGGTAATGCAAATTCCAATCGTTTGTATGTTACCCTTTCTGGATCAGCTGATGGATTTGGAGGGGGTGAAGGAGTTGCTTGTTTACAATTTACAGATTCAGAATTATCTCTAGTTTGGCAAAATGATAATTTATCTGGTACTATGGTTGAACCACATGGAATTGCATTATCGTTTGATGAAGAAAAATTATTTGTTAGTGACAGATCAAATGGTAAAATATATTTTTTGAATGCTTTAGATGGAGAGCTACTTNATGAGATGAATTTATCAATAACTTCTATTGGATCATCAACTGCTTTAGGAGGTGTTGCAAATACTCAAAATCTTTGGTAAGCTATTTTACATATCTTTTTAGCTGTAAATTGAAATAATGAAAATATTTTTGTATATAAATTTTTTTTTATTTTTTACAATTTCCTGCAATGAAAATATTAAAAAAAACAATTCGGTTTTAGATGAATCAAGCAATGAACCTTGGCCATTTAAAATATATGAATTTGATAGTGANGGAAATATTATAAATTCAGAAATAGACATTTTAGATTTTCAACCTTCNAGAGATTGNCAAGCTTGTCATCCCAATCATGTTGAAGAATGGAAATTATCTTCNCATTATCGTTCAACTAACAGTCAAATTTTTAAAATAGCTTTTGAAAATGCTAAAGAATCNCATTTCGATGAAGGTGATCGNTTTTGCGTTCAATGTCATAGTCCNAAATTATTTGTAACTGGTTTATATGAATCTGACCTTGAAGAAGGTTCATTAGCTTCAGAAATTGCAAATGAAAATATTGGGTGTGATTTTTGTCATACCCAAACTCGATTAAATTTTAATTCACTCATTGTTAATGATTATAATTTGATTGATGCTGAATATTATATTAACCCTGGAGAAGGTATAAAATATGGTTCAACAGTTGATCCAGATACGAATAATAATTTTCATAAATCTGTATACAATTCAATTTATAAAGATTCAAGAACCTGTTTGCCTTGTCACAATATGATTATAAGAGACGCTCCTGTCCATATGACCATGGCAGAATGGGCTTCTGACCCATTTAATGATATGGCCGATAATAGAAGTTGTCAAAGTTGTCATATGTCATACAATGGAGAATATCACAGTCATATGTTTTCTGGTATAGATATTGATCTAACTCAACCATTAGATCATGAAGATAACCAAAAAAGGATAGCTTCAATAACTTCTTTACTTGATAGTGCAGCAATATCATATTTTAATAATTCCGAGGACTCTATAAAAAGTTATGCGCATTCAAATGATACTTTACAAATTCCATTTTCTATTCAAAACAAAACTGCTCATAACATTCCCACAGGAACTTCTGAACTTAGAGAAGCATGGATTGAATTGGTAGTTTATAATAANAATAATGAACCAATATGTGAATTTGGTACCATTGAATCAAACAAAGATTTCTTAAAATATAATAATCATAATATTATATTTACATCCTGGCTTAAAAATGGTCAAGATACAGTATATTCCTCAATTGAAGCATATGATATTATTAATAATTCATTGAAAATTAATGAAACTTTTGAATGGAATTATAGTTGTTACATTCCAGGGGACATTCAAGATTCAATAATAGTCAAATCTAGAATGAGAATTAGACCCGTTAAACCCCAGTTATTTTATAGTGATCCAGCTTTTGACGAATACTTTCATCTGTTAGATAATATTCCCATTTTTGATATTGAACAATCTAAAATTGAGAAAACAATCTATATACATTAATTTTTTATGTATTTTATTAATTGTAGACCTATTTCAGTATTATCAATAAATGCATCAAAAACTGATGCTCCAGGTCCGGTAGCCCATATAGGTACAAAATTTGCTGAATGATAATCCGATGTAAATCTTATATCTAAATTACCATTNTCATGGTCATGAACAGCAACACCACCACATTCATGGTCTGAAGTTAAAATAACAAGAACATCAGGATTTTTTAGTTGGTAGTCTAAAACATAATNTACTAAATCATTTAACGATTCCATTTCACCTTGAATATAATTTGCACTATTTGAATGTCCTCCCCAATCAACTTGAGATTCTTCAATCATAATAAAAAAGCCATTATCGTTTTGCTCCAATTTTTTTAAAGCAAGTTTTGCCATATCAGTCGTAGTAATTTTTCGTCCTTGATTTACTTTTGGAAGTGCTTTTTCAGAAAATAAACCTAATATTTTTTTATTAAATTCTATAGGAGTATTCAAGTCTTCTATAAATTGACCATTATTTTTTGTAAAAGTGTTAATTAAGCTATCAGACCAGAATTTTTTTCCTCCTCCAAGNATNACATCAATATTACCATTTGCATATTGTGATGCAATNTCATACTCCTTTTTTCTATAATCTATATGAGCTCCAAATGAAGCTGGTGTTGCATGAGTGACAGATGATGTCGCAACTAATCCTGTTGACATATTTCGTTCCTGCGCCCATTCTAACATTGTTTTNGTTGGTCTATTTTCTAAATCTACAGCTATAGCTCCATTATATGTTTTTTTGCCTGATGACAAAGCAGTACCACTGGCCGCAGAATCAGTTACACGTTTGCAGGATGTTGAGCATTCACCATCATTTGGGTGAGTTGTAACTAGACCAATATGTTCAAACCTTGATGGTGCAAAATCACCGTTTGAATAGTAAGATAACGTATATTGTCCAATTCCTGTTCCATCAGCAATTATAAAAATTATTGATTTTGGAATTAAATTGTTAATTTTCTTAATTTTATAATTTGTATGTTTTTTTGATGGTAATGAATTTTCTTTCTTTTCGTTTAAAGCAACACCATACAAATTGTAAAAAGAACAATTATAAAATAGTAGAAAAGCTAATATTATTTTTAACTTCATTAAGTTTGATTAAATACTGATTATTTTTTTTAATGTTTTTATTGCAGAGTAAAATCCATTTAATCTTTGTGAGCTTATCGAGTTTTTGATATTTAATTCGTTCATTAATTCGATTTCATTTATATTCATTATATCATTTTGAGTTTTATTTTCAACGTAAATTTTCAAAACGTATAGTAATCCATTGACAAACTCAGAATCTGATTCAGTGCTTATAAGAATAGTTGGTTCAAGCTGATCTAGCTTTAAATATGCTGTTGAAACACACCCATTTATTTTATGTTGATCATTTTTAAATTCTTTTTTAATTCCTGGATTTTTTTTACTAAGATCGATTAAATAACTAAGACGATCCATTCCATCTAAAATTTCTAAATTTGATTTAATTTTGTTAAAGTCCATAATAATAATTTAAATTTTTAATTGTGTTAATTAAAAATTTAAATTATTTAAACTAAAAAAAAGAGGTAATATGGTATATATATTATTATTTATTTCAATTGTAAATGCAAAATTGCCAAATGATGTAAGATGGGTTGTAGAGTCTGATGAATATAAATACAATTGTATCCAAACTTATCAAATGGCGTACCATGCAATCATAGATGAGTGTAACAAAGTAGATAATCCAACTATAATTATGGATTTAGATGAAACTGTATTAGATAATTCACAATATCAAGTGAGTTTATTTGAATTGAAGGAAACATATAATCCTGAAAGTTGGAGCGCNTGGGTAAATCAAAAAGAAGCTAAGCTTGTTCCAGGAGCAAAAGAATTTATTATAAATTTTAAAAAAATTAAAGGTTCAAAAATAATTTATATAAGTAATCGAAT
Organism: Fidelibacterota bacterium; assembly: GCA_002703375.1. Classification (GTDB taxonomy): domain Bacteria; phylum Fidelibacterota; class Marinisomatia; order SCGC-AAA003-L08. The sequence continues at coordinate 50,346 of NZTO01000040.1, forward strand.
GGATAAAAATTTAATTCCAACAAAAGAAAATATGAAGAGTCTAGGAATATTATATGATGATGATTTGTTCTTGTTAAGGTTAGATAAAGAAGATACTAAGGTTGTAAGAAGAAATGAAGTTTTTAATGGAACAGGNAGAATGTTAGATCATGGAAGTCATAAAATTATTGCTTATTTTGGAGACGCTATGGGTGACTTCCCAAACGACCCATATTATAATTGGACTGTAAATAAATTTATTTTTCCAAATCCAATGTATGGTAAATGGTAAAATTTATACCTCATTTTTTATCTTTTTTTATATCATTTATATTTTGTGAAGTAAATTTTACAATNGAAAATAATACTATTCTTTTCAAGATAGAAAATGATACAATCCAATATCCTTTTCTNGGTGGATTTAATCAGCCAAGAATTCAATGGATTGATTGGGACAATGATAGCGATTTTGATTTATTTTTGAAAGATGAAGGTAACGTACTTAGATATTATGAAAATATTGGAGATAGTATTAATTATGAGTTTAATTTAAAATCTACAAATTTTAATAATATTTCTATAGGAAACTGGTTTGCTTTTCGAGATTTTGATTTTGATGGTGATTTTGATTTAGTAACACAAAATAAAAATTTTCAAATAGGATCTTATTCTGCAATAATGTATTACAGAAATGATGATTATGATTTTAATTTAATTACTGAGGGAATACAAACAATAGATGGAGAGTTAGTATACAGCGAGTTAGTTTCAACTCCAACATTTTCAGATATCGATAGTGATGGAGACTTCGATTTTTTTAGTGGCAATTCATCAAATGGGAGTTTGACATTTTATGAAAATGTTGGTATCGAAAATTCAGCTCCAATTTTTAATTATATAACTAATTTTTGGCAAGAAATTTCTATTATTGGTGACTTAAATTTACGACATGGTGCAAGTGCAGTAACATTTATTGACATTGATAATGATAATGATCTTGATCTTAGTTGGGGAGACTACTTTCAACCTAGTTTATATATAATTATGAACATCGGTAATTCAACTGAGCCAAATATGGACATAAGTAATATTATTTTAGAATATCCNTATAACGATCCAATTCAAACNGCAGGGCAAAATATGCCAACTTTTGCTGANATTGATGGAGATTCTGATAATGATTTTTTTGTAACGGTTTTATTTGGGGCTTATGGTACTCAATATATAAATAATTTTTATCATTATAAAAATAATGGATCATTTTCAAATCCAGTATATGAGCTAGAATCATCAAATTTTTTAGAGACCTTAGATTTTTATTCTGATGCCTGTCCAGAGCTTGCAGATATTGACAATGATGGTGATTTGGATTTTTTCATTGGAACTGAGATTGATTATTCAACATTTCCGTTTAGAGGAAGAATTAAATATTTTAAAAATATTGGTAATATAGAACAACCATTCTTTGATCTAATGGATCCATATTTTCTTGGTACAAATATTGGAACAAATTTATGCCCTGATTTNATTGATATTGATAATGATGGTGATTTAGATATGTTTATAGGCGAATGGAATGGTAAAATAAAATTTTTTGAAAATATTGGTAATCCTGAAGATTTTAATTTTAATTATATTGGTGATTTGGAAGCATATAATGATCAAGGATTATATAGTATTATTGATTTNTCTGGTAGATCTGGACCTAGGTTTGTAGATATTGATAATGATGATGACTTTGATTTATTTGTTGGTACTGTAGATGGTTTAATAGCATATTATCAAAACATAGGTAATGCAGAAAATTTTAGTTTTTCATTTGAAACAAATTCATTTAGTCAAATAAATGTTCAAAGTAATGCAAAGCTCGATTTTCTTGATATAGATTTAGATAATGATTTTGATTTACTTGTTGGTTCTGCTAATAACAATCTAACTCTTTATAAAAACATTGGAAGTAATTATGATCCAAATTTCGTCATTGATTCATCATTGGACATACTTAATGGACAAAATTTAGCGCCAGCTCACGGTCAACTATTTGGTTTAGATCAGTTAGATGTTTTTTGCGGTATTAGTACAGGTGGCTTATATTATATTAAATCTCCATTATGTCAAAAAGGAGATTTAAACGATGATGACAATATAAATTTGCAAGATATAGTTTTAGTTGTTGAATTAATATTAGAAAATATTATTCAANATGAAATTTTTTGTAATAGTGATATTAATTTCGATAATAAGATTGATATTTTGGATATATTAATGATTATTGAAATGATATTAAGTTCTTGACTTAGAGTACAACACTATTCCAATTAATAAAAAAATTAAATTTGCGCTCCAAACTGATAAAAAAGGATTAATAATACCTTTATAACCCATAGATTGACCAAACTTTAGTGTAGCGTAATATACGAATATTGTAAAAATACTTAGACCTATACCTATTCCAATATTTGTTCTAGGTTTTTGAACTGATAGTGAAAGACCAAATAAGATCATTAAAAAACTACTACATGCAAATGCAGTTTTGAAATGCATGTTTACCTCCCATCTAGGTTCATTAATTCCATTGATTTTTATTTTTTCTACAAATTCTCTTAATTCAAAAAAATTCATTTCTTCAGGCTTAACAGATTCTTTTGTTAAATCCATGGCAGAAAAATTTAAATCAATCAAAGTATCTTTTGCATACTGTGAAAATGAAAAATTATTTTCACCAATAAACATNCGTTTATCNTAATATGAAATTTTCCAAGATTTAGATTTNTCATCCCATATCATTCTATTGGCATCAATACGTGATCTNAATTTTCCATCATTAATTGTCATTATTGAAATATTTTTTGCTTCTTTATTTTTAAAGTTATATTTGTTGATTACAACAACATTTTCATCATTAATTTGACGATAAATATTTTGTTTTCTTTTTGGATTTGTTTTATTTTTTTTAAAATGTTGATTTTCTAATTCAGCTCTAGAATGCATAGATTTAGTAACAATTTTATTATCAAAATAAAATAANGAAATACTAAAAAAAACGCCAGATAATAACAATGATATGCCAATTCTCTTAATACTTACTCCCGAAGCTTTTATAGCTGTAATCTCATTTCTTTTTTGCAAAACACCAATCGTAAAAACTGTNGATAGCAGTAAACCCATTGGAATTGATATACTGATAAACCAAGGTAATGTTAGAAAATAGTATCTAAAAATTTGTTTAGCTGGTAAATCATTATCGACAAATTTATCTAATCTATCAATTAAATCCACCAAAAGAAATATGATTATAAAAGCAATGATAGAAAATATGAAATTTGATAAAAACTGCTTTAATATGTATAAATCNAATTTTTTCATATTTTAATGTTATATTTTATTAATTTTATATATTTTTTAATAACTTAAAATAATACTATATTTATTTGCTTTTAAAACTGTACGAGATACGGAAAAGGCTTCATTAAACTTCCACCTTTTCCANTCAATATAAAGAAAAAAATAATGAGTAAAAACATTCTAATGAATCAAGAAGAGTTTAAAAGGACTCTAAAAAGATTATCACATGAAATTATAGAAAAGTATATTGATGATTTAGACAATCTTGCAATTATCGGTATTAGAACTAGGGGAGAATTCTTGGCAAAAAGAATTCATAAGCATATCATTGATTTTAAGAAAATTGATATTCCCTTTGGAGTTTTAGATGTAACATTTTACAGAGATGATTTGAGAACAAACCTAGGATCTCCTCAAGTTAAGAGCTCAGAAATAATGTTTCCTATTGAAAACAAAAAAATAATCCTAATTGATGATGTCCTATATACTGGTAGAACAATTAGGGCTGCAATGGATGAAATATTTTCTTTTGGTCGACCTTCATCTATAGGTTTGTGTGTATTGTCAGATAGGGGGCATAGAGAATTGCCCATTAGACCAGATTTTGTAGGTAAAAACTTTCCTACATCAAGATCTGAGTATATTTATGTTCATATTGATGAAGTTGATAAAGAAGATGCTATATTATTAATTAACTATAAAAAGGAAAAATAATGGGACTTTTAAGTCNAAAACATTTCATCGGGATTGAAGACTATAACGCTGAAGATTTACAAAAAATTATTGACACTGGATATATCTTTAGAGAAATTCTTGAAAGACCTATAAAAAAAGTTCCTTCTCTGACCGGAAAGAATATTGTCAATCTATTTTTTGAAAATTCTACTAGGACAAAATTATCATTTGAATTGGCAGAAAAGAGATTGTCGGCTGATATAACAAATTTTTCTGCTAGTTCGTCAAGTCTTAAAAAAGGTGAAAGTTTAAAAGATACCATTCAAAACATATGTTCAATGAAAATGGATGCTGTGGTTATGAGACATCCTGTTCCNGGTTCGCCCATACAATTAACTCAATATGTAGATTCTGTAGTTATTAATGCTGGAGATGGTAAGCATGGGCACCCTACTCAAGCAATGCTTGATATGATGAGTTTACATGAAAAATTTGGATATTTAAAGGATCTTAAAATAGCAATTATTGGAGATATTCTTCANAGTCGTGTTGCTCTTTCAAATATTTTTGGTTTGGTAAAAATGGGAGCAAAAGTTACATTGTGTGGGCCTCCCCATTTGATCCCAGTTCAAATAGAAAAGTTAGGTGTAAAAATAAATTATAAAATTGATGAAGTAATGGAGTGGGCTGATGCTTTAAATATTTTAAGAATACAAAGAGAAAGAATGGGAGTTGGCTTAATTCCATCTATTCGAGAATATAGATCGACTTTTGGTATAACAGAACAAAGAATGAAAAATCATAAGAAAGAATTAGTTTTTTTGCATCCAGGACCAATGAATAGAGGAGTTGAAATTGATAGCATTGTAGCTGATAGTGATCAAGCGATTATTTTAGATCAAGTTTTAAATGGAGTCGCCGTAAGAATGAGTATATTATATTTACTTTTAGGAACAGCGTCAATTGAGAAAGAATAATATGAAAAGTTTAAAAAAATATTCTAAACCAGTTATACTTAAAAATGGAATTATATATGATCCTTTTAAATCAAAAAAATATAAAAGTGATATTCTGGTTAATGAAGGAATTATAAAGGAAATCTCTGATTCTATAGACAATATTGATGCTATGGAAATTGATTGTACAAATAATATTATTACATCTGGTTTCATTGATATTCATGCACATTTTCGTGAGCCTGGACAAGAAAACAAAGAAACATTAAAAACTGGATGTCTATCTGCCTTATCTGGTGGTTTTACTGATGTCTGTATTATGCCAAATACATCTCCTCCAATAGATAATCCCGAATCAGTCAAATTNATATTAGATAAATCAAAAGATTTACCAATAAGAATTTATCCAATTGGAGCAATAACAAAAGGTCAAAAAGGAAACGAATTAGCTGAAATTTATGAAATGTACAAATCTGGAGNTATTGCAATTTCAGATGATGGATTACCAGTTGAAAACGGTAAAATGCTAAGATATGCTATTGAATATTGCAAGATGTTTGATATCCCAGTTATCAATCATGCTGAAGATGTATGTCTAAGATCAAATGGTCTAATGAATGAAGGTTATACATCTACTGTTTTAGGATTAGAAGGTAATCCAGATATATCAGAATCAACAATGATTTTTAGAGATCTTTCAATTGCAGAATATACTAATGGAAAAATACACATTCCTCATGTAAGTACAGCTAAAAGCGTTGAGATTATTGAAGAATTTAAAAAAAAGAATGTCAAAGTTACAGCAGAAGTAACTCCACATCATTTATTTGCAACTGATAAAATACTTTTGGATTATAATACCAATGCAAAAGTTGCACCTCCGATAAGAACTCAAAAAGATCAGGCNGCTTTAATTAAAGGTTTAAAAAATGGAGTTATTGATTGCATAGCAACAGACCATGCNCCTCANGCAATNGAGNATAAAGAATGTGATTTTGAACAGGCGCACTGTGGAATGATAGGTTTGGAATCTGCCTTTTCATTGTCTAGTGAAATTTTATTACAAAATGGATTTTCAATTTATGATGTAATTGATCGTTTTACTATAAATCCGAGTAAAATAATGAAGATTAGGAAAAAAGGAATACAGCTGGAAGCCAATGCAGATTTATGCATAATTAATCCAAAAAAAGAATGGTTATTTTCAAAGGATAAAATTTACTCAAAATCATCTAATACTCCGTTTTTAAATAAAAAAATGATTGGAAAAATTGAGATGGTTTTGACAAAAAAGCATTATTTTAAATAAAATTGCATTTAATGTTGACATAAGAGNTATAAGTCTTTTAAATTAACAGGCTTTAATAGAAACGGATTAAAACACATTAAGTTAAACATTATGAATACTTATTCAATTAAACATAGCGATATTAACAAAAATTGGTACATAGTTGATGCAAGTGGCAAAACACTTGGAAGACTTGCAACTCAAATTGCACATGTTCTAAGAGGAAAAAATAAAGTTGANTANACACCTCATATGGATATGGGAGATTTTGTTGTTGTAGTAAATGCAGATAAAATCAGAGTTTCNGGAAACAAAGAAAAAAACAAAAAATATTTTTTTCACACAGGTTATCCCGGTCATCATAGACAAGTTTCTGTTTCCAAAATGAGACAAGACAGCCCTGAATTTATTATTACAAATGCAGTTAAAGGAATGTTGCCTCATAATAAATTAGGAAGAAAAATTTTAAAAAATTTAAAAGTATTTTCTGGTCCNGATCATTTACATCATGCTCAAAAACCAAAAGAACTAGAATTATAAATATTATGTCCAAAAAAAATAATTTTTACGCAACAGGAAGAAGAAAAACATCAGTAGCTCGAGTCAATCTAACNAAAGGTAAAGGTAACATACAAATTAATGGTAGAAATGTAGATGACTATTTTGGAAGAGATTCCATCAAAATGGTGATGATGCAACCTCTAGAGCTTACTAATTTATCAAAAGATTACAACATTAATATAAATGTTAATGGAGGTGGAGTTACTGGTCAGGCTGGTGCCATTAGGCATGCCATATCAAGAGTTTTAAAAAAAATTGATCCTGATTTAAGGNTAGTGTTAAAACAAGCAGGTTTCCTTACTAGAGACTCAAGACAAGTTGAGCGAAAAAAATATGGACAACCTGGTGCAAGAAAGAAATTTCAATTTTCAAAGAGATAAATATATGTCAGACAAAAATATACAAGAATTTTTAAGTGCAGGTGTCCATTTTGGGCATCCCACAAGTAGATGGAATCCCAATTTTAAAAAATATATTGCGATGAAGAAAAATGGCATTCATATTATTGATCTTCAATCTACTATTTCATGTTTAGAAAAAGCTTCTGCTGAAATATCTAAATTAGTGAGGTCTGGTGGTAATATTCTATTTGTTGGTACCAAAAAACAGGCTAAAGATGTCATACAACAGCAGGCTGATAGATGTGGAATGTTTTATGTTGTTGAGAGATGGTTAGGTGGAACTTTAACTAATTTTTCAACAATTAAGAAAAGTATAAGAAGATTAGCTAAATTAGAAAAAGAATCATCTGAGATTTACGATAATTTAACAAAAAAAGAAGTAAATATGCTTGAAAGAGAAAGAATTAAGCTTAGTGATTTACANAGGGGAATCAAGGATATGAAGCATCTTCCATCAGCATTATTTTTTGTTGATGGTATTCATGAGCGTATAGCTATAAATGAAGCTTATACTTTAGGTATTCCAGTTTTTGGTATGGTTGATAGTAATACTGATCCTAATACTATTACCCATCCTATTCCTTCCAATGACGATTCAATAAAATCGATTAATATAATTGTGAGTTATATAGCTGATGTTATTCTTGAAGCTAAGGGAGGGAATAAAGACAATTCAGAAAACGAATTAGAAAATAATTCTATTGAACTAGAAGAGGAAAGTAAATAATGATATCTGCAAAATCAGTTAAAGAATTAAGAGATGCAACTGGGGCTGGTATGATGGATTGTAAAAAAGCATTATCTGAAACTAATGGAGATGTTAATAAGGCATTAGAGCATTTGAGAAAAGCAGGAATAGCAAAAGCAGAAAAAAAATCAGGTAGATCAACAAAAGAAGGTTTAATAGATTTTTACATTCACCAGGGTGGTAAGCTTGGTGTTCTTGTTGAAGTTAATTGTGAAACAGATTTTGTTGCAAGAACAGAGCAGTTTCAAAATTTTACAAAAGATATTGCAATGCACATTGCTGCTTCGAACCCTATTTCAGTTAAAAGAGAAGATATTCCTAGTGATATTATAGAAAAAGAAAAAGAAATTTTTGCTGAATTAACAAGAAAAGAAGGAAAACCTGAAAACATAATAGATAAAATTGTTAAAGGCAGATTAGATAAATTCTTCTCCGAAAATTCTTTACTTGAACAGACCTACGTTAAAGATCCTGATAAGACTGTTCAAGATATTTTGACAGACATCATTGCTAAGCTTGGAGAAAACATTTCAATTCAGCGTTTTAAAAGATTTCAGCTTGGTGAAACAATTCAAGTATCTGAAGAAGAAACCTCTGATTAGCCAATTTAATTAAAAGTCAATAAATATGGAAAAAAGAAAATTTGATCGCATATTATTAAAAATGAGCGGTGAAATTTTCGCTGGAAATCACAAGTTTGGAATCGACCCTGATGTAACTAACTTTTTAGCTAACCAAGTAAAAAAATCACATGATTTAAATATTCAAATTGGAATAGTTATTGGTGGTGGCAATATTTTTAGAGGTATATCAGTTGCGGATAAAGGTTTAGATAGAGTTTCAGGTGATTATTTAGGAATGATGGCAACAATAATGAATTCCGTAGCACTTCAGTCAGCATTAGAAAATTTAGGTTGCGATACTAGAGTTATGTCAGCATTAAGTATAACACAGTTGGCTGAGCCTTATATTAGAAGAAGAGCAATAAGACATCTTGAAAAGGGTAGAGTAGTAATTTTTGCAGGAGGAACTGGAAATCCATATTTTACAACCGACACAGCGGCTGTTCTTAGAGCAATAGAAATCAATGCTGATATTGTAATGAAAGGTACAAAAGTTGATGGAGTTTTTTCGGATGATCCAACAAAAAATAAAAGTGCAAAATTATTTAAAGAGTTAAATTTCAAAGAAGTTATAAACAATGAACTTGGAGTAATGGATTTGACCGCTGTNACNTTATGCAAAGAAAATAATCTTCCTATTTCAGTGTTTAACATTCAAAATAAGGATAATTTTTTAAATTTAGTTAAAGGCAAGACTTTGGGTACAATTATTAGCTAAAGGAGCTAAATATGGTAAATGAAATTTTTAAAGATATTAAAGAAAGAATGGGCAAAGCAGTTGAACATAATAGAAATGAAGTTGCAACAATTAGAACTGGAAGAGCCTCAACTAATATTTTAGATCCGGTAAAAGTAGACTATTATGGAAGTTTACAGCCATTAAAAACAGTTGCTCAAATTTCTGTACCTGAGGCACAAACTATAACAATTCAACCCTTTGACCCTAATAGTATTGAGCTTATTGAGAAAGCTATAGTATCATCAGACATTGGTATAAATCCAAATAATGATGGCAATATTATAAGATTAACNATACCAGCTTTAACCGAAGATCGAAGAAAAGAATTAGTCAGAGTAGTTCATAAAATTGTTGAAGAAGGACGAATATCTGTTCGCAATGTTAGAAGAGATGGTAATGACCANTTAAAAAAAATAAATAATAGTAATGAACTCTCAGATGATAATTTAAAAAGAGCCCTCGAGGATATNCAGGAAATGACAAATAAACATATTGAAGAATTAAATGAGTTGCAAAAAAATAAAGAAAAAGAAATAATGGAGTAAAATCATTTTTTTTCTCCAGTTTCTTTCCATGAAGTTTCCCCATGTTTATTGTATAATTTTATAATTCCTGTTTGATTTTTATTACATCCCATATATGCTATATTTACATCCCAATTATTATATGCATTAAAAAGACCTCCTTCTGATGAAGATCCTATGTAAGTTCTTATATTACCATCCTTATTGAAAGTTTTAATAAGTCCATTACCGTTTGAACCTGTTCCAGCAGAAAATGACGCCATTCCATAATTGTTATACGATGAAAAAAATCCATTTCCATTTTTGCTTGCTCCAAGAGAATTTATAAGTTCTCCATATTTATTTTTAATCTGAAGTTTTCCTCCGTTTTCATCTGTACTTAAAATCATTCTGTCTTTAAAGTCATCGTTTTTGATGATGATTTTCTTACATATTATTTCGTCTGAAATTATCTTTTGACTATTTGAACCTAATAATAAAAGACATAAAAGAGTACTTAAAATTCCAATAAGAAAACTTTTAAAATCAATTTTTTTCATTTTTCTCCTATAATGTTTATCTAATATTATTAATTTTATTTATATTTTATAAATTATATTTAATTAAAATAAAAAGTTATATTTTTAATTAATAANTTTTAAATAAAAGGAAAATATTTTGAATAATTTTTNTATATATTTTTTTATGTTAGTTTTTCTNGGTTGTTCTTCGGAACTTACAGAAATTGAGCGTTTAAATAAAAAAAATCCAATTGGTATATATGGATCAAATATTGTTTCACTTGAAAATAATGTCAATTTACATGAACTCTTAAAAGACCCTGAAAATAACTTGAATAAAGAAATAGTTGTTGAAGGTGAAATTGTCGATGTTTGTCCAATGCGAGGTTGTTGGATAGATATAACTGATGATCAGGAAAATTTAATTAAGGTAAAAGTTAAAGATGGTGAAATTGTNTTTCCTTTATCAGCTATCAATCAAAAAGTTAAAGTCTATGGAAAATTTATAAAATTAAATTATACTGAAGAACAAATTATCAATTGGAAGATTCATTTAGCTGAAGAAAAGGGTAAATTTTTGCATCCCGATTCTATTAAAGTAACTGAATTAGATTTAATAGAATATAGAATTAATGCTATAGGAGCTGAAATATTTTAAAAATAAAAATATTTATAATTATATTTTTTGTATTATCATCTTGTAACAAATTATTTCCAGAAGATAANGAAGGCCCAATTATATCAGTGATTGAGCCATTAAATTTTGACAAGGTTAGCGAATCAGTTGAAATTTTACCACTAAGTCCGAATTATGATATACCAAGAGTTGAATTTTATATATCAAGGGTTATACCTGATCAAATATCTATTGATAGTTTAAAATTTTATTTTCAAAATAAATTGGATTTTAGCAATTTAGTTGATTATTCTGATAAGATATTGCTTGGATCAGATTTAGATGGTAAACCATTAAAATTTTTGTGGAATACAACTTTNTTTAATAATGATAGCCTTCTTTATCCTGATGAATCTGTATGGAAGTTAGGTGTTAGTGGGTTTGATTCTAATGATAATATGACAAAGAGTGATGAAATATTTATAATGGTTGATAATTCAGAATCAAATCCAACAAAAATTAATTTAAATTCTGTTTCATTTAATGCAAATGGAAATTTCATAATTAATTGGTTAAAAAGTGAAGATCAGGATTTTTTAAAATATATACTTTATAAATCTACTTTTGCCAATTTTGATAATATGGATACTATATACCAAACAAATGAAGTTTCTGATACATCCTTCATTGATTCATTAATAAATCCATTAATTTATCAATATTATAAATTAGCTGTAATTGATACTTTTGGATATTATACTTTTAGCGATATCTTTACATCACCACTAGATGCTTATCCAAATGCAATAGAAATCAATAATATTGATTATGATTATAATTCGATGGTTATATCATGGGGGCCTTCAGTAGATAATGATTTAGAAGAAATTAAATTATTATTTTCAAATGATTATTTAGCCATTGAAAACCTAAATGATGAGAATGTGATATTTTCAACATTAGATATAGATATTAGTTCTTATACTATTTTAGATTCCATAAATTTTGATCCTACAATTGAAAATTGGTTTTGGATAATGTCAACTGATACATTTTCACAATCAACTATTGGACCTGCGAAGTCNAACGAAGTTAATTTACCTCCTCAAATGTCAAGTATATCAAATGTAAATTTTAATCCANATTTAGGTGAGTTTGAAATACAATGGATTGCTAATTATGAAGAAGATTTTTATCATTATAAATTATTTGAATCAGATGATTATAATATGATAAATGAAATTGAAATATTTTCAACTATTGATAATGAAGTAAATTTNTACAGCANATCTGGAATAACATATGGTGAACAAAAATATTATAAGATTGAAGTTCAAGATGGTTGGTATCAAAAAACATACAGTGATATTTTTGTTGGTAATTCTAATTATTGGTTTAATAAAAAATATGATATAAATCATGGAAATTCAGACCAAAATTTAGACGACTTTGGACTTCAAGTAATTCCTATAGAAATTGAAAACAAATTTCTAATTAGCGGATACTCTGAATTAAGTTCATATTCTGGAGAACAGTATTGGTATTCTATTGTAGATAGTTTAGGAAATTTCATCAATCAAGATGTACAAACCTTTGGAAATTTAGACAACACTAATATCATAAATTCAATGATTGAGATGTCGGAATCTGCAGGAAATTATATCTATGCTGCAACAATTGGTGATATAATTTTTGACAATATGAAGATTGAAAAAATAATTTACGATGGTACTAACAATTTAATACCATCTGAATCTTTTTTGACAAGCGATCATTTTCAAGAATGCGGATTTAATACAAATTGTANGTTAAGTAAAATAATTTCATTAGATAATTCTAATATTATATCAGTCGGTTATATGTCAGAAAATAATAATGTGGATATTGGTAATTTATGGATGTTCGAACTTAATAGTAACCTTGAATTCAGTGGAAGATATAATATTGATCAAAACCAAATTAGTAAAGCTAATGATATCATTGAAGATCAAGACAATATTATAGTAGTAGGGTCATNCCTAAATGAAAATAATAATAAAGATGTTTTAATCAATAAATATAATAAATATGGAAATNCATTTGAACTTGTATGGACTAAGAGTTGGGATTACTCCTCAATTGATAACGAAGGTAAAGGTATTATTAATGGAACAGATTATTATTTTATTGTTGTTAATTCAAACGAAAATATTAATATTTTAAAATTGGATAAAAGTGGTAATTATGAACCTGAATTATTATTTGAAATAAATAATGCTTATGCTAATGATATTATACAGATAAGTGATGGCTATGCATTAGTTGGATATAAAATAATGAACAATAGTTATAAAAATGTTTACATTGCAAAGTTTAACAATAATGGAATTGAATGGGATCAAAATTATGGGTGTGATGGCGATGATATAGGTTATGATATTAAAGAAACTTTTGAGGGTGGTATGGGTTTGGGCGGCTTCATAATTGGTGCTACCATAGAGAATTATGATGATTTTGATGCTTGGTTAATTAAAACTAACCATTTAGGTATGACTAATGAAATAATTTGTGATTAATTTCTAATGTGATGCGTAAAATTGTAAATTTAATTTTTTTAATGTAAATTAAATATTATGAGAATTTTTATAGTTATACTTTCATTTGTTAACACTAGCCTTTTTTCAAATGAGTGCGAAAATGGTTTTATTGAAATTAACAATTACTGNTATTTTGAACAAGATATTCAAGTTTTAAATCAATTTATTTTTAACAGTAATCTCAGTATAAATCCAACATCATTAGGAGAGCAAGTTTGGGATAATGGGAGATTGCTTAGTTTATGCTACTCAATGTATGAAATTGATGGGTGCTTACAAAGTATACCTTTATCAGGTAGCATTCCTGAAAATATTTATCTACTAGATGAACTGGTTGATTTAAGATTATTGGGTAATGATTTATTTGGTAATATTCCAGAAGGTATTGGGCAATTNGTAAACCTAGAATATTTGGATTTAAGTTACAATAACTTGTTTGGATCATTGCCAAATACATTTGGTAATCTATCAAATTTAACTGATTTATATATTAGTAATAACAGTTTAAATGGTAATTTAAATATTATTTGTGAACTAGTAAAACTTGAAAATTTTTATGCTTTTTCAAATCAATTCATTGGATCATTATCTAGTTGTTTTGCTAATTTGGAAAACATAGAAGTTTTAATTTTAAAAGATAATCTCTTAACTAATGAAATACCCTCATCAATAACTACACTATCAAAATTAGGATATCTAGATATTTCAAATAATGAAATAGTTTCGTTGCCTAGTTCTATCAATGAAATGGTATCATTAAATTACTTGTATTTAAATAATAATAGCATAACAAATATTCCTTATGATATATGCGATCTAAATATTGATTGGACTTATCCAAGTATTTCAAGTATTCGCAATAATTACTTATGTGAAAATGATTATTACCCTGATTGTTTATCAAGTTATCTAGGTGATCAGATTTGTGACTGGTATTTAATTGGTGATACAGATTTAAATAATCAAGTAAACATAAATGACATTATTTTGTTAATTGAAACTATTATTTTGGATTTATCTTTGAATGAATTTGAATATATAGTTTCAGATGTTTATAAGGATAGTTCAATTAATATACTAGATGTCATCAACATAGTTCATATTATTTTCGATAGTTAACAATAAATTTGTGTTTTGGATCACTAAAAAAAATAATATTGCTACAACTCACATTTTAATATTAATTATTGTTTTATTTTTCTCTAAGAAATTAAGGAGAAAAAAATGAACACTACAAAATTACAAACAACTAAAGAAGCTAAATATTTTACAGATCTTTGTAAGCAATTACCACTTTTAGTTATTAAAACTCAATGTGGTGTNGGAAAATATCAATTTAGTAGTATTGGTATAAGTAAATCTTCTAATATGGTGATTAAATACAAACTAATAAGTGATAGTGATTTTAAAGATAATGAAAAAATAGCCTATTATTTAGGAGACTACTGTTATTTTAATGCTGAACAATTTTTGTATGCCTGTAAATACTATGCGGTATCATAATTAATAATGGATATTTATGATTTTTTTTGGTATAATTTTTATAGGTAAATTCTGATTTAAATAAAATAAAAATTATTAAATCACAAAGTCTAAATAATAAAATTGATAAAGAAATTTATTTTCTGCATGGTAATGGGTTACCTCCTAAAGCGTATAATCCATTATTGAATTTACTTGCTAATCAATATATTTTAAATACTCCATTAATGAGAATATTTAAATGTGATGTATCTAAAAAATCTATAAAAAATTGGAAAACCTTAGCTGATGATTTTNTAACAGAATTATCAACAAACAATAAATCTTCAGAAAAAATAGGTGTTGGACATTCAATGGGTGGAACTATACTTTTGTATTCAGCCATAAAAATGCCAAATTTTTTTTCGAAAATTATTTTATTGGATCCAGTTATTTTCACTCCTTTTCAGTGCAAAATGTGGAGAGTTATAAACTTTTTAGGTTTAGGAATGCATTTTCATCCATTAGCTAAAAAAGCTTTGAATAGAAAAACTGAGTTTGATTCATTTTCTGATATATTTAATAGATATAAAAAATATAACATATTTAAAAAATTTTCAAATCAATCATTAAAAAATTATATTAATAGTATATTTAAAAAGAAAAAAGGTAAATATGTTATCAATTATGATATAAATATTGAAGTTGAGTATTATTTATCAGCTCTTACGCTTGAACCTTTTATTTTTAAAAATATATCAAGAACAGAATCGAAAATATTTTTATTATATCCAGAGTTTAATAGTGCTATTTCCAACAAATCAATAAAAAAAATATCACAATTTCTTTATAAAGATGAATTAGAATTAAAAGGTTTAACTCATTTCTTCCCAATTGAAGATGGAAAGCTTGTTTTTGAAAATATTCAAAAAATATTAGTTTAAATATTTTTTTATTTCGAGTTTTGCATTTATCAAATCAGCATGATCTACATNTAGCAAATTAGAAATTTGCTTAATGATGTGTTCTTCAAGATAGTGTAGTTTGTTATCAATGAATGCAACTTGAAATATTGATAAAATAAATTTAATTTTGTCTTCATAATTAAATTGTTCATTAATAAGTTTACAAAATTGATATAAATCAGTAGATTTTTTTAATTCCTCCATAGCTTCATTTATAATTAAATTAATTTGATTTTGACTTAAATCAAAAAAATCTGTTAAAACATCTGNTATTATTTGTAATTCATGTTTTTCAATTTTNTCATCAGCCTTAGCAACCCCAAGCAATAATGCTGTTATTGATATTTGTATGTTCATTTATATCCTTAATAATTTAGATTTATAACTAGAAAAATATTAATTTATCANTTACATTTAACTTATTATAAATAAATTTAAATATTTAAGAAAAATTTTATGAAAATAATTAAAGTACATCCTGAAAGTTTGGGAACTCAGATTGGCCTCAAACCTGGCGATAAACTAATTAAAATTAATAATCAACGAGTCAAGGATGAAATTGATTATCAATTTAAAATAAGTGAACAATTGGTAAAATTACAATTTGAGATTGATGGTTCTACTATTGAGTATGAAATAGAAAAAGATTATGATGATACTCTTGGTGTTGAATTTGAAGAGTTTAAAATACGAGCTTGTGCAAATGATTGTGTATTTTGTTTTGTGGATCAAAATCCAGAAGGAATGAGAAGTGAGTTATACTTTAGAGATGGTGATTTTAGATTGTCTTATTTACATGGTCATTACATAACTATGACAAATATGGGCCAAAAACAACTTGATAGAATTGTAGAACAAAAACTTTCCCCTCTGTACTTATCTGTACATATAACTGATGTAGAACTCAGAAAAAAATTATTATTATATAAACAAGATGATAAATTATTAGATAAAATAAAATTTTTGACAGATAATGATATTGAATTACATACTCAAATTGTACTTATGCCTTCTTTAAATGATGGAAAATATTTACTAAAAACTATTGATGATTTATATAAATTTTATCCAAAATTAAAATCTTTATCAATTGTTCCTGTCGGATTAACTAAACATAGAAAGGGTTTGATTGAATTACAAAGTGTTGATAAAAAATATGCAGAAGAATTCATTCAAGAAATAGATTCTATTTCACAAAACTATAAAACAAATAAAAATCCTTTTATTCTCTTATCTGATGAATGGTATTTAATTTGTAAAAAAGAATTACCTCCAACATATGATTATGATGATTTAGACTTGGTAGAAAATGGTGTTGGACAGGTCAGAAGCTTTATGGACAATTTTGAAAAAGAAAAAATAATTTTCCCCAAAAAAATTATTAAGCCAACAAAANTAACTATTGTCACTGGGATGTTAATATATGAATATTTTAGAAAAAATGTTGTTGATTACTTAAATCAGAACATAGACAATTTAGAAGTTCAAATCATTGGAATAACAAATAATTTTTATGGAGATGTAGTAAATGTCGCTGGACTTCTTACTGGAAGAGATATAATAAATCAATTAATAGGAAAAGATTTGGGATCATCGGTTTGGTTATCGCATAGAGTTTTAAATGATGATAGAACGATGACATTAGACAATATGACACTTGATGATATTTCAAATAGATTAAATGTTACTGTTAACATATCAGATGATAGTATTTTGCAAATTCTAGAAAGTGTTGTTAATGTCTAATCGCACTGTTGCAATTTTAGGAAGACCTAACGTTGGTAAGTCATCTTTATTTAATAGATTAGTTGGNAAAAATCATGCTATCGTTTCACCCATTGAAGGCATAACTAGAGATAGAATATACGGAAATGTTGAATGGGTAGGAGAGTACTTCGATTTAATAGATACAGGAGGATATTTGCCAGCTAGCGATGACAAAATTGAAAAGGCTGTGAGATACCAAGGTAAAATTGCTTTAGATGAATCTGACTTAATTTTGTTAATGATTGATGGAAAAGAGGAATTGACATCGAGTGATAAAATCCTAGCGGAGATTATTCAAAAGTCTGATAAGCCCTACATTTTGGTAATAAATAAAATTGATGAACTTCAATATGAAAAAAATGTTTACAAATATTATGAATTAGGTCTAGGAGAACCAATTGCGATAGCTGCTGATAGAGGTAGAAATGTTGGAGATTTGCTAGATTTAATTCTCGAAAAATTACCAGTTTTATCAAAAAATACTGATTTACAAAGTGAATCAACTAGCCTAGCCATAGTTGGAATGCCAAATGTTGGAAAATCTTCATTGATGAATGCAATACTTAAAGAAGAAAAATCAATTGTTACTGATATTCCTGGAACAACAAGAGATTCTATTGATTCATATATAAAATATTTTGACAAAATCTATAGATTAATTGATACTGCAGGACTTAGAAAAAAAAATAAACAAGAAGATGCAATTGAGTTTTACAGTACAGTTAGAACATTTAGAGTTATAAAAGATGCTGATATTGCTATTGTTATGATTGATGCTGAAAAAGGATTTACTAATCACGATAGAAATATAATTAGATATGTGATTGATCAGGGTAAAGGAATGATCTTGGTTATTAATAAATGGGATGCTATTGAAAAGGATAATGATACAGTTAATGAAATGACCTATATAATTCATAAAGAATACCCTTCTCTAAAATTTTATCCTAAATGCTTTATATCAGTAAAAGAAAATAAGAGAGTATTTTCAATTCTTGAAAAAGTTCAAATGGTTAATGACTCATTGAAATTAAAATTAAAAACAAAATCGCTAAATGATTTTGTTAAAGAAGTAGTTAGAAAAAAACAACCACCATATGTTAGAGGAAAGAATTTATCAATTAAATATGTAGCACAAGTACATCACTCCCCACCAATTTTTGTTTTTTTTGTCAATTATCCCGAACTATTTCCTGTATCATATAAAAGATATCTTGAGAATCAATTTAGATATTCTTTTGATTTTACAGGTATNCCAATTAAAATCAAATTTCGAAAAAAATGAAAATTCTTATTACTCTTTCTTTTTTTTTAAATATTAATATTTGGTGTTTAGAAAAATGCGGTCTACTTTTTTCAGAAAATGATATTAGACAAAATAGATCAAATTGCACAAATATCGAAATGGATAATGTATATTTATCTCCAGATGGAAATTTTTATATTCACTATGATATTTCCCCTAGATACGATGGTGATGGTGAATTAATTGACGATCATTCACCTAATTTGGCTGATATTGAACCATTGGATGGGGTACCGGATTATATTAACCAAGTAGCTGAGGTTGCAGATAGTTCATATAAATTATTAATTGAGAAAATGAAATTTGAAGATGGAGCTAATGGAGAAGATAATATAACTGATATTTATGTTTTAGATATGGGTGGAAGTTTTTATGGCAGAGCAATAAGAATTGGATGTGATGATAGTTGTATTGAAATTGANAATGACTACGAAGATGATTCCTATATTGTTAAAGGTATAGATGCAATGAAAGTTACAACCTTACATGAATTTTTCCACGTAGTGCAATTTGATTATAGATGTGGAACAGGAGGAGATGGGTATTTTTATGAGCTATCCTCAACATGGATTGAAGACTTGGGATATCCAGATATAAATGATTATCTCAATTTTTTAAATTCTAGTACTTCATCAAATTATTATAAAAATCCTTCAATAGATTTTGATGACACGAATGGATATAGTTTAGCTCTATTTGGACATTATCTTAGTACTCAATTTGAACAANATGTTAGTATTTCATACGAATCCGAACTTGATAGTAAAATTATGAATAGAATATGGGGACGTATGTCAACAGGAAATATATCGGCAATTTCATCAATTGATTANATATTGGATTCTTTAGGATCAAGCTTTGCTGATGCTTGGTTAGATTTTAATATTAAAAATTTATATAATCAGATTGATGAAAGTATGTATTATTATGAAGATCAGGCATTAATTACAAAGATTGATATCGATCCTTTTTCCATTGATAATGATTTGATTTCTGAATTAATTGATTTAAATAATAAATCAATATATCTAAGTCATTATGAGGTTTATGATACAAGTAGGCTTAACATAACTTTTGATATTGACACAAGTACACTAAACGGAAATATTTTGACTTTTTATGATAATAATTATATTTCTTATCCTCTATTTAATGGTTTTACTGATCTTTTGTATCCTAATAAAAATATTTATATCGTTGTCAACTCAGACCAAAATAATGTAAATCTTAATATTGATGTTGAACCTTTTTATATTCCTCAAGGAATGAATGAACTAAATGCCTTGGTTGANTCAAATTTTGTTAAAATATTTTGGCAATTTCCATTTAATAAAAGTGAGGACTTAGAATTTGAAATTTATAAAGATAGTATCTNNNTAGATACTGTTGATGATTCATTGTACTATGATCAAAATGTAGAATCTAATACGNCTTATTTTTACTCAGTTGTTGCTAAGAATCAAATAGGTAGAGCCAGTCCAATATCAATTAATATAGATACATCAATACCTGATTTTCCTCTAAAGCCTGATTTTTATAATTTTTTCGTAGATAATGATAAGGTCCAGTTATGGTGGACTAATGCTTTAGGTGATGGAGAAATTTCTTATGTCATTTTAAGAGATGGAGATTCCATTTATACAACAATTGACACTATCTTCAATGATTACAATATTGNAAACAATAAAAATTATAGNTATTCAATATATACAATGAATGAAGTTGGTTTGTCAGAGGATGCNATTAACTTTGATGTAAAAACTTGGCCTTTATCAAGTGATATTTCAAGAAATAAAATTATAAATTCTTTCCCAAATCCATTGGATATTAATAATGAAAATTATGTAGGCTTAATTTTAGATGTTGTTGAGCAAAGATCAAATGTAAATTCAAAAATAATACTCTATGACATTAGAGGTCGTGAAATTAGAAATTGGAATAATTTAAATCTGTCGCCTGGCAGGCAGAGGGTAATACTTGATGATGTGCAGTTTTTACCTATATCTAGTGGAATTTATTATTTATCATTCAGTAATAATTCCATTCCTATTGTTATAAAAAATTGAAACATAACTTAACTATCAAAAATAAACAATTTAGTAAATATCAAGTAAAAGGTTCAAAATATTTTTCATTTGCGTTTCCTGTAAATGATATTTCTAAGTTAAAATATTATCTTCAAAATCTTAAAATTGAACATAAAAAATCATCTCATATCTGTTACGCATATAGATTATTGA
>NZTO01000041.1 GCA_002703375.1 Fidelibacterota bacterium
ACACATCCATTGTGACTAAATTGAAAACCAGCAATGTCAGCAACCGATGAATAGCTCATCGAACCTCCATCTAAATCTAAACATACCTGTGATGTACAATTAGTAGGAGTAGTTTCTTCATTATCCCAAACTACATTTAGAAGAGTACCCCCTGATCCAGAAAATACAAAATCAATTATACATTCTTCATTAACATTACCATTAAGTTCTGTCAAAACTCCCTCACCTGCTGGTATTGTTGAACCTGTAAAAGAGAACGCAAGTAAAGTAGAATCTCCAGATGAGATTGTAAAGCCATAATTTTCAGCATCTCCCCCTGATGCACCTTCAATACAACCATTATGGTCCAATTGAAATCCTGCAATTTCTGTTGAGCTAACATAATTTAAAATTCCATCATCTAGTTGGATCACAACATCTTGAGTAAATAAAAATGATGAAATTAATATAAGTGCTATTTTTGAAAAATATTTTGACATGTTTCTCTCCCTGAAAGTTTAAAATTTTAAAATTATATATTTATTATCTGCTTCTAAACCAGTTATTATTATATAATTTCAAATAGAATATATGTAAAAATTAAATAAGTTCAAAATAATTAAAATTTAATCTAATTTTTATTTTCATTTATGAATGAAAATATTTAAACGCATTGTGAACGTTATTAATTATATCAGATGCATTTAATGATATTTGTCCGTATTTTTTTTGGGCTAAATCTCCTGAAAGACCGTGTATATATACTCCTACAATAGCAGCTTCTTTAGAGCTATATTTTTGGCTTAAAAGAGAGGTTAAAATGCCAACTAAAATATCTCCACTACCTGCAGTAGCCATTCCTGGATTGCCGGAAGAATTATAAAAGACTTTACCGCAAGGACAACCAATCGAAGTATAAGGTCCTTTCAATATAACATAAATACCATTTTTAATTGCAAATGCTCTTAATTTATTTTGCCTTTCAATATCATTTTCCCAATTACCAACTAGTCGTCTAAACTCACCAACGTGGGGAGTTAGTATTGAATTATTTGGAATTTTTTTTAATAAAACTTTATTTTCAGATATTATATTAATTGCATCAGCATCAATTACGATAGGAGATTTAAAATTTTCTAGCAAATTATTTATCAACTTTAATGTTATTTTTTTTTTATTAATTCCTGGCCCAATTCCAATTGAAGAAAACTTTTCTACATCAATTAAAGATTCTAAAAAAAATTCTCCAGAATCTTTTATAACCATCGCCTCTGGAATACTTTGTTGAACTAAATTATATCCACATCCTGGTACTTGAGCAGTGACTAAACCAGCTCCTGATTTCAAACAAGCTCTTGTTGCTAATAGTAATGCTCCTAACTTTCCTATGCTTCCAGCTATAATGAGAGAGTGCCCAAAGTCGCCCTTGTGACAAAATTTTTCTCTAGTTTTTATTATTGATTTAACATCCTCTTCATTTAAAAAATAATGATTGGTTTTTTGTTTTTTAATGAATTCTTTATCAAGTCCNATTGGTAAAATTTTAAAATNACCAACAAAATTTCCAGTNTNAGGTAATAGAAAAGATAACTTAGGAAATTCAAAGGTCAACGTAATTTTTGCATTAATAATAGCATCTTTTTGAATTTT
Source organism: Fidelibacterota bacterium (assembly GCA_002703375.1). GTDB lineage: Bacteria > Fidelibacterota > Marinisomatia > SCGC-AAA003-L08. The sequence continues at coordinate 1,630 of NZTO01000041.1, forward strand.
AAAATTATGTTCNACACNNAGCCCNGANGGAATGTCTATTGATATTATATTACTNCTATAATTATTTATTCTTNTAATTANGTTTGAAGCAAAATTTTTTATTGGCCTTGANAATCCAGTACCCCATATTGCNTCAANTACAATATCATTTTTATCAATTAAAAATTGATGAGAATCATTNTTTATAATTTCAATTTTTAAATTTAATTCATTAATTTTTTTTTCATTCTTTTGATAATCAAAAGATTTATTTTGCCCCCAAAACAAAGAATAAATTTTAATTTCTTTACCAATTTGATGTAACTTTCTTGCAATAACTAAACCATCACCCCCATTATTTCCCANTCCACAAAATATATGAATAGTTCCATTAAAGTCTTTTTCCAAAAAATTATTATATATTTCTTCAAAGCAAATTGTTGAAGCGCGTTCCATTAAGTNATAAGATGAAATTGGTTCGTTTTGAATAGTATGAGCATCGATTTTATTAATTTGATCTGATTTTAAAATTGGAATCATTATTTAATTTGAATGGTCGTATTTTTTTAAAGAATCTAGATTATTATTTGTAAAAAACTTTTCTTCAATAATCATTCCGTTAATATCATAACTACTACATATCGAATTATCATTTTTAAAGCTATTTTGATATTTTAAATTACCATTNTCATATAATTCTTGTTTTNTTACTAATGTAGAATCACCAAAAAAAATATCATAGTATTCAATAATCTTCGGTTGCCCATTTTCATAAAATGAAGAAATAGTTGAAACTTGCTTTGAATGGCACGATACAANTAATAATATATATACAAATATCATTTTGAATATAAAAAAAGCCCCAATAGGGGCTTTTTTTACTTTTAATTATTAATTATGAACCAAAGATTCTTTGCAAAAAGGATTTCTTTTTTTCTGTTTGTTNTTTGTCTAACTGTGAAAATTTATATGATGTTTTGCTCGCNAGNAATTCACCAATTTTGTTACCATCTATAATCGTATTATCATATGTTACAGTTGCTTCTTTTTTATCATAATCTACATCACAATTCTTAACGCCTTTTGTATCATTTAATGCTGTTTTAACTTTGTTACAACAACTNACAGAACATCGTAGACCATCTACTTTATATTTAGTAACTGTTTCTTTTGCAAACATAAATGATAAAGTTAAACAACTAATTANTATTATTTTTTTCATTTTAACTCCTTAATAAATTTATTNAATCTGGTACTGGATCACANCCTGATGATCCAAATGGATTACATTTTAATAAACGTTTTAAACTTAAGAAAGTTCCTCTAAATATACCATGTTTTTCTAATGCAATAATGGAATATTCGGAACAGGTAGGCAAAAATCTACAACTATGACCAAGAAAAGGTGAAATTATTTTTTGATATATTTTTATTGGTAATACTAGTATTGGTATAATAACAAAATTCAACATTTATCTTGTTTTATTTAATCTTAGATCTATTTCTTTTTTTAGTTCACTAATGTAGACTACTGGATCAACTTCGTTTTTGTTGCCTTCAAATCTTCTTCTTACAGATATACATTCTTTTTTAACTTCGTTTTCACCTATAATGATCATTATTGGAATTTTATCAATTTCAGCATTTCTAATTTTTGCACCCATTTTTTCATTTCTAATATCAATTTTAGATCTTATGCTGTGACTCTTTAAAATTTTAAGTATTTTGTATGAATATTCATTGAATTTATCTGAAATTGGAATAACCATGACTTGAGTAGGCGTCATCCATAGTGGAAAATTTCCAGCAAAATGTTCAATTAAAAAACCTATAAATCTTTCGTGAGTTCCCAAGGGGGCTCTGTGAATACACAGTGGAGTTTTGTCATCGTTATTTGAATCAACATAGGTTAGGTTAAATTTTGAAGGAATAGCAAAATCAACCTGATTGGTAGCTAAAGTAAATTCTCTTCCAATTGCACTCCAAACCTGAACATCAATTTTGGGTCCATAAAATGCTGCCTCGCCTGGTATTTCTATAAAATTAAGTTTCCCATCTTCTAACGCTTCTCTAACTAATTTTTCAGTTTTTAACCATAATTTTGGTTCATTGACATATTTTTCACCTAATTTTTTTNGATCATGTAAACTTAATCTCATTTCATATTTTTCAATACCAAAAATTTCAAAATATTTTAAATACATGTTACAGACCGCCAAAAATTCTTCTTTGAATTGATCTTCTGTACAATAAATATGAGCATCATTCATCTGCATACTTCTGACTCTCATCAATCCAAAAAGTTGTCCTGACTTTTCATACCTGTAACAAGTTCCATATTCTGCTAAACGTATTGGAAGTTCTTTATAAGTTCTTGGTAAACTTGAATAAATTTTATGGTGATGAGGACAATTCATAGGTTTTAAATAATACTCATTTCCATCAATATCCATGGCTGGAAACATACTATCTTTATAATGTGATAGATGTCCAGACTTTTCATACAAACTNCCCTTAGTTATATGAGGGGTTCTGACTCTGTCATAACCAGCCAAATCTTCGGTTTCTTTTGCTAACTTCTCCAACTCTTCTATGATTATAGAACCATTAGGTAGCCANAAAGGTAAACCTGCTCCAACTTCATCATCAAATGTAAATATTTTTAATTGCTTTCCAATTTTTCTATGATCTCTTTTTTCAGCTTCCTTTAACATATTTAAATATGTTTTTAATTCTTTATCAGTTCTCCAAGCTGTTCCATAAATTCTTGTAAGCATTTCATTTTTTTCATCACCTCTCCAATATGCTCCAGCAATCTTCATTAATTTGAATGCTTTTCCAATATGTGCTGTAGTTGGCATATGAGGTCCTCTACATAGGTCTAACCATTCTCCTTGCTTGTAAATGGTTATTTCTTCATCCTGTGGTAAATCATTAATAATTTCAGTTTTATATTTTTCTCCAATACCATTAAAATAATCTATTGCATCATTACGTTCCCATACTTCTCGAACAAATGGAAGGCCTTTATCAATTATTTCAGACATTTTATTTTCTATTTTTTCTAAATCTTCATCAGAACAAGGATTTTTAAATGAAAAATCATAATAAAAACCGTTGTCTATTGCTGGACCTATAGTTACTTGTGTCNCTGGGAAAAGTTCTTGTACAGCCTCTGCCATAACGTGAGCACAGTCGTGCCTTATNAGTTCAAGAGTCTCATCGTTNTCCCGTTTGATTATTTTAATTGATGCATCCACTNNAATTGGTAGATTCAAATCAGAAACTTTNCCATTAATTTCTACAGCTAAAGAAGCTTTAGCTAGACCTGGCGAAATTCCGTTTGCAATTTCATATCCACTTGTTCCGTAAGGATACTCAGATATCCTACCATCTGGGAAAGTTATCTTAATATTGTTTTTAGACATTTAACTTATTTTTCTCCATATTGAACCCTTAGGAGTGTCCTCAATTTCGATATTCATTTCTTTTAATTCTGAACGAATTTGATCAGCTTTTGAAAAATTTCTTTCTTTTCTAGCTAATTCTCTCTCTTTTAATAATTTTTCTATTGTATTAACATCAANATTTGAATCTTTATCATAACCTAACCATTTATTTGGTGAACTTTGCAAAATTCCAAAAACGTTTCCAGCAGCTAGTAATAAAGCTTTATTTTTTTTTATTTCTTCTCCATCAGACTTACTTAAATTTGTTGCAATTTTATTTATTTCTGCAATAGCNTTTGANGAATTAAGATCGTCTGATAAAGCATCTAAAATTTCTTTTGGAGCAGTAGTTGTATCGTAATCTGATATGTCAACTTCATCGTGAATTCTTAAAACTCTATAAAGTTTATCTAGCATTGTTTGGCACTGTTGAATTGCTTTATCATTAAAGTTCAAAGGTTGTCTATAATGACATGATAATAAAGTAAGTCTTAATGTTTCTCCTGGATATTTTTTTAATAAATCTCTTATGNATAATATATTCCCAAGAGATTTAGACATTTTCATTCCATCCATGTCTAACATACCATTNTGAATCCAATATTTAACAAATGATTCTGGCTCATCATAACCGTGTGCGCCACAAGATTGAGCAATTTCATTTTCATGATGAGGGAAAATAAGATCATTTCCACCACCATGAATATCAAATGGCAAACCAAGACTCTCCTCAGACATAGCTGAACATTCTAAATGCCATCCGGGCCTTCCAAATCCCCAAGGCGAATCCCATCCAGGCTGATCGTTATNGCTAGGTTTCCACAAAACAAAATCTGATGGGTTTTTTTTAAATGAAGCTACTTTGATTCTACTTCCTGCAATTTGGTCATCAAAGTCTCTACCTGATAGGCTTCCATAATTTTTATATTTTGATACACTGAATAAAACATGGTTTTCTGATTCATATGCAGTTCCATTTTTAATCATCTTTTCAACTAATTTAATCATTTGTTTAATATGATCAGTTGCTTTTGGCTGATAATCTGGTTTAATAACACCCAAAGATTTCATATCTTCGTTGTAAATTTTTGTATATTTTGTAGTTATCTCACTTATTGGTTGTCCTGTTTCTTTTGATGCCTTGATGATTTTATCATCTACATCTGTTATGTTAGAAACATATGTAACTTTAGGATAAAGTGATCTTAAAACTCTTACCAGCAAATCACAAACAACAGCTGGTCTAGCATTTCCAATGTGCGCGTAATTATAAACTGTAGGCCCACAAGCATAAACTTTGATGTGACTTTCATCAATTGGTTGAAATATCTCTCTTTTATTAGTTAACGTATTATATATTTTCATTTTTGTGTTTGTTCTNTTACATATAATTTAATCTTAATAATGAAATATTCTACAATTATCTTTACTTGAATAATTTGAAATCTTCATTTTATTATTAGAACATAATTGCAAACTTATATTAAATTTAGAATAAATATATAGGTTATTTTAGGAGTTAAAAATATGTCAAGTACTGATAGATACGCAAAACTACCACTACTTACTGAAAATATTAGAGATAAAAAAACTCGTCCAAAAACTGTAGCAGTAGTTGATGAAGACAACTGTACGGGCTGTCAAGTTTGTATACCTTTTTGCCCAGTTGACTGCATAGAACCAGTTTCAAAAGATAAGTATAATATACCAATCCCTCCTGTACAAGTTCGATTTAACGAATGTATTGGATGCAATGCCTGCGCAAAAGCTTGTACTGCACTAACTTGGGATGCTATTAGAATGATCAAAACAGACCTAGTAGAAGAACGCTATAAAACTACAATAAAGTAATTAAAAAATAATTAAAAATTAGTGGAAAATAAAAGTAAAGATCAAATAACGATTGATGATTCAATCAACAAACAATACGAATATGGTTTTGTGACNAACATAGAACAGGATACATTACCCCCTGGTTTAGATGAAAATGTCATAAAAATAATTTCAAAAAAGAAAGATGAGCCGCAATGGCTCCTGGATTGGAGACTAAAAGCATTTAAATACTGGAAAACTTTGAAGGATCCTAATTGGGCAAAAATTAAATATCCTGAAATTGATTATCAATCAATAAGTTATTTTTCCGCTCCCAAAAAGAAAAAATTAAATAGTTTAGATGAAGTCGATCCAGAGCTACTCAAAACTTACGACAAACTTGGTATTCCCATTGAAGAACAAAAAATGCTATCTGGTGTTGCTGTTGATGCAGTTTTTGATAGTGTATCAGTTGCTACCACTTTTAAAGAAGACCTTGCAAAAGCAGGAGTAGTTTTTTGTTCTTTTTCTGAAGCTGTAAAAAAATACCCTAAAATTATAAAAAAATATTTAGGAACTGTTGTACCTTATACTGATAACTATTTTGCAGCTCTAAATTCAGCTGTATTTAGTGATGGTAGCTTCGTTTACTTACCCAAAAATGTTAAAAGCCCTATGGAGCTATCAACATATTTCAGAATTAATGCTCAAAATACCGGACAATTTGAACGTACATTGATTGTTGCAGAAGAAAATAGTTATGTAAGTTATTTAGAAGGTTGTACCGCACCAATGAGAGATGAAAATCAACTTCATGCTGCTGTAGTAGAACTNATAACTCTTGATGATGCTGAAATTAAATATTCAACTGTACAAAATTGGTATCCCGGTGATAAAAATGGAAAAGGTGGAATTTACAATTTTGTAACTAAAAGAGGTGCTTGTAGAGGTAAAAATTCAAAAATTTCATGGACACAAGTTGAAACTGGATCGGCAATTACCTGGAAATACCCTGGATGTATACTCAAAGGTGATAATTCAGTTGGAGAATTTTATTCAGTAGCATTAACTAATAATCTACAACAAGCCGATACTGGAACTAAAATGATTCACATAGGTAAAAATACCAAAAGTACTATTATATCTAAAGGTATATCAGCTGGTAGAAGTCAACAAACCTACAGAGGTGGTGTATCTATTAGAAAAAATGCTGACGATGCACGAAACTATTCTCAATGTGACTCTCTTCTTATAGGTGGGGATTGCGGTGCACATACCGTACCTTACATAGATGTTAAAAATAACTCTGCCAAAATGGAGCATGAAGCATCAACAACNAAGATAGGTGAGGATCAAATGTTCTATTGCAATCAGAGAGGTATTAGTGAAGAAGATGCAATATCTATGATTGTTAATGGATTTTGCAAGGATGTATTTAATGAACTACCTATGGAATTTGCATTAGAAGCGCGTAAACTTTTAGAAGTGAGCTTAGAAGGTAGTGTAGGATAATATGTTATCAATTAAAAATTTGAATGTCAGTGTTGAGGATAAACCAATATTAAATGGAATAAATCTAAATGTTCAACCTGGTGAGGTTCATGCAATTATGGGCAAAAACGGTTCTGGTAAGAGTACTTTATCTAATGTTATCGCAGGAAAAGATACATATGATATAAATGGTGGTTCAATTGAATTTTGTGGGCAGGATATTGATGATTTATCTCCAGAAGATAGAGCTTTACAAGGCATCTTCTTATCTTTTCAATATCCAATAGCTTTACCTGGTGTTAATAATACTTATTTTCTAAAATCAGCATTAAACGCAAAAAGAAAGTTTAACAATCAAGAAGAACTTGATGCAGTTGAATTTTTGAAACTAATAAAATCAAAATTACAACAAGTTGGTATGGATGAGAGTTATTTGAAAAGAGCAGTAAATGTTGGCTTCTCTGGTGGTGAAAAAAAAAGAAACGAAATTCTACAAATGATAACTTTAGATCCAAAACTTGCCATACTTGATGAAACTGATTCAGGACTGGATATTGATGCATTAAAAATTGTGGCAGATGGCATAAATAAATCTCGAACATCTAATAATTCGTTTATTGTTATAACACATTATCAGAGAATGCTCAATTATTTAAAACCAGATTTTGTACACGTTTTAATTGATGGGAAAATTGTTAAAACAGGAGGCCCAGAGCTTGCTTTGGATCTTGAGGCAAAAGGTTATTCAAATATAACTGATTAGAGTCTGATGTATTATAAAGCTGAAACAAATGATTTTACAAAATTCATTTCAAAAATGGATATTCCTGTTCTTCAATTGCCCAATCACAAAGATGAAGAATGGAGATTTACAAATCTAGATTTTTTAAAAGACCTTAATGTTAATGATTATGTAAATAATCCATTAGATATTTTTTACAAGAAATTTATTTCAAAATATTCAAATATTAGAGAATTAGATATTTTATTTATTAACGAAGCTATCAAAAAATATCCTGATATAATCAAAAAATATTTTTCAAAAATATATAATCATAAAAAAGATTTTTTTTGTTTAGAAAATTTAAAATTTATAAATAACGGGATTTTTATATTTGTCAAAGATAATTCAAATGTCAAACTACCCATTGAAATTGATTTATCTGATTTAAATGATAGTTACATTTTTCCAAGAATCTTTATTTATTGTTCAAAAAATTCTGACTTATGTTTTACTGAAAAATATCAAACAAAAAACGAACAATGCTATACAAATATAATTACTGAAATTTTTCTATCAGATAATTCAAAACTTGAATATACAAAATTTCAGAATGAGCCAAACTCATCAATTCACTTTTCAGGACTGGGAGTATTACAAAATAAAAATAGTTATTTAAATTGTAATACTTTCACATATGGTTCAAAATTTACACGAAATAATATTTTTTTGAAAATAAATGGTGAAGGTTCTGAATCAAAACTTAATGGATTAAGCATAAGTAATAATTCTAATTTTGTTGATAACCATAGCATCATTCAACATTCTGCACCAAATTCAATTAGTTCAGAATTATACAAAGGTATCTATTCAAAAAAATCAAAAGGTGTATTTGATTCAAGAGTAATAGTTGATAAAATTGCCTCTAACACTTCATCTGAGCAATTAAATAATAATATACTATTATCAAAAAATGCTTCAGTTCAATCAAATCCCATTCTTGAAATAAATACTGATGATGTTAGTTGTAAACATGGTTCAACTACTGGTCAAATTGATGATGAAGCCTTATTTTATTTAAACTGTCGAGGCTTAGACAAATTAAAAGCTCAACAAGTTTTATTAAACGGATTTTGCAATGAATTTGTTGAAAATATAGTAAACGAAAATTTAAAACTTGAATTAAATCAACTCATCAATCATTCACTAAATTCTATTTAATATTATGAATAACGATAACACTTTAAAAGAATTAATAAGAGATTGTAATGCCAGTTTAATACCTACAGGTGATCCAATAACTATTAAAAAAGGTGAAATGGTTCGAATAACACAATCTCTTGGAACAAGTTTTACTGTTCTTGTAAAAGGCAATCTTGCAAGAATTGAAGGCTATGACTCAGATGCAATAGGCATTGAAAACAAACAGGATGATATTCAAACAGATTATGAAATTAATGATGAAAATATTGAAAAAATGGTTTGGGATGCTTTGAAAAATTGTTTTGATCCGGAAATACCAGTCAATATTGTTGATTTAGGCCTTATATATGATTGTTCCATTAAAAAAGAAAATGGTTCTTATGATGTAAGTATTAAAATGACATTGACAGCTCCTGGTTGTGGAATGGCTGGTCATATATCAAATGATGCAAGGTTACAGGTAGCAAATTTAAAAGGTATTTCTAATGTTGTAGTTGATATCGTTTGGGAACCCCAATGGGATCAAAGCATGATGACAGAAGCTGCTAAATTACAGCTCGGAATGATGTGATTTGCTCGGAATGAATAACTTACTTGATATCCAAAATATTAGAAAAAAATTTTCTATATTATATGATAATAATCTAATTTATTTTGACAATGCCTCAACATCATTGAAGCCAGATATTGTTATTGATAAAATAAAAAATTATTATTCTTTGTATCCTGCTAATGTTCATAGATCAATATACAAAATAGGTTTAAAAGCCTCTGAAGAATATGAAAATGTTCGAAAAAAAATAAAAGAATTTTTAAATGCTGAATCAACCAAAAACATAATTTTTACTAGCGGAACTACAGAATCAATTAACTTAATTTCGCATTCATGGGGATTACAAAACTTAAATGAAAACGATGAAATTTTATTAACCGAAATGGAACATCATTCTAATATTGTTCCCTGGCAAATTTGTTCACAAAAAACTGGTTGTAAAATTAGGTACATAGCAATTAATGACCAAGGTGAATTAGATTTATCTAATATCAATGAACTTATTAATGAAAAAACAAAATTAGTTAGTTTAATTCATCAATCAAACGTTCTTGGTACTGTAAATCCGATTAAAGAAATAATACAAATTGCAAAAAAACAAGGTGCAATAACCTTAATCGATGCTGCCCAAACTGTTCCTCACTTAGAAGTAGATGTTAAAGAAATTGATTGTGATTTTCTTGTATTTTCAGGTCACAAAATGGTGGGTCCAACAGGTGTGGGGATTTTATATGGTAAAGAAAATATATTGGACGGAATGCAACCATTCATGTCAGGTGGCCAAATGATCAATGAAGTAAACTTGCACAGTGTAACATTCAATGAATTGCCGCTAAAATTTGAAGCAGGGACCCCAAATATTGCACAAGTAATTGGATTGGGCGAATCAATAGACTTCATTTCAAAAATAGGTATTAATAAAATAAATGAATACGAGAGATACTTAACTGAATATGCTCTTGCAAAATTGAGGCTTAATGCTAAAATAGCGTTGTATGCTAACTCAAAACATCAAGGTAGTGTAATAAGTTTTAACATTCAAGGTATCAATGCATATGATCTTGCTGAATTTTTAGATCAAAAAAATATAGCTGTAAGGGTAGGACATCATTGTGCACAACCACTCATGAAAGTATTGGGTGTTCCATCAACAATTCGAATTAGCTTCTATTTATATAATACCATTGAAGAAATAGATTTTTTAATTTTATCTATCGAAGAAGCAATTAAATTCTTTTTAGATCGGGCTTAAATATCGAACCAGTAATCAATTTTAACATATATAGATTGATCAAATAAAATTTCTTGCCACTCTTCAGGATCATTGTATCTTAAAAAATCAATGTAATTATCAAAAACTCTACCATTTACATTTTTATTTAAAGAATATACTAAATAAATGTTTGAACCTGGATTATAGTTCCAAGTTATCACAAAATTAGTATTTAATTCTGAAAATTTTGTATAAAGACCTAAATAATAATTAGGATCTAATAATTCATCATCAGCTAAACCAACATTTGGATCTACTACACTAACATATGGATTATTTAAAATGTATTGAGTTGTATCAACAGGTAATGAATAGTTAACTAATAATTCTGAATAATTACTTAACTCGTTTCTATTAGTAAAAAATTCTGTATAGAGTTGAAATCCTAGCGTTTGAGATACATTACCATTTATTCTAAATATAGTTGATGATATATAATTATTAGAATTTGAAAATATATAATGATTTCTATTTTCAAATTCATTTAATTGCTCTTCAGTTATTTCAACCCAACGATAAATTTCGGACGATTCACCATAATATTTACTCACATAAAAATTTAAATTACTTGATATTTTGTAATCAATAGCAATAGAATAATTTTGACCTTTACCATTAAGATCATCCTTTCCGTATCCATATAAAATATTAAAAATAAATGGTTTTGTATTATCTGAAAAAATATTAAAATTCAATCCACTTGATTTAGGCAGTTTCAAAATTGGACCTATTTTTTTTAATTCATAGTCATATGTTGCAACATCATCGTATCTTTCAAAGGCCTTATTTACCCCAAGTCCGATTTGATAATAATTTTCAAATGTAATAGAAAAATCCAATTCTATTCTTCTATCTAAAACTAAATTACTCTTGATTTGATCGTGATAATCTAATGTGCTATTATATTTATAAATTGATGATAACTTAATATTATTAATGAAATGAAATGGATGTTCAATGAATAAATTGGAACCGAAACTACGATTAAAAAAATTATTTCTTCTTAAATATCCGACTTCGTTAATATCAAAATTTTTATCATAATAATCAATTTCAAACCATAAACTGATAAGTTCAGGAGCTATATATTTAAATTCATAAAAGAAACCTTTGCCTAATTTTTCATTTTCTGATAATACTAACTGGCCATTGGTACTAATTCTATTTTCTAATAAATTAAATACACCATCAAATGAAACTACATTACTTGATTCTAACAAATGTGATGTCATAATACCTACATATGAATTTCCTTTTAACAAATCCTTGGTTAATCTTGAAATAATATAATTGTTTTTAAATTTTACAGGTTGATTATTAATTGATGTATCCTTATAGGTACTTGCATGAATAAAACCATAAGTTAAATTATTAATTGTTTTTCCAGTTATCTTTTCAGCATTATTTATTTTTTCAAAATTACCACCAATTCTTCTAGTATAAAAAACTTCAATTGGAGTGTCAAAAATCGAACTATTTTCCAAAAAAAATGGTCTTTTTTCAATAAATCTTGTTTGGTAATATGTTAAATTAATTTCTGCTGGGTCAGCCTCAATTTGACCATAATCTGGGTTATATGTTAAATCTAAAGATGCATTTGATCCTAAACCATATTTAATATCAAAACCATAGTTTGTCCTTACATCTAAATCTAGAATTTCTTTATGATTTAATGGCAATTTTTCAGGCTCTTCTAAATTAACATCATAATAAACAGTTCTGCCATTAATTATATGCGGTAAAAATTCAAAACGTTTTGTTGAAAGTGCTTTATCAAAACCAGATAAATGACCATATTTTGATGATATCCCTGGGATATCATAAGGATACGCCACCCAAGCTATATATTCGTTTTTACTATGAATATACCTATACATATTTAAGCCCCACTTCATATTATCAGATTTTGAAAATCTTAAAATACTAAATGGTATTTTCATTTCTACAGTCCAACGATCATTAAAAACAGCAACATTAGATTCCCAAACCGCGTTCCATTCTGGATCATAACCAGAATCATCAAAAACAACCGCATCTGCCTGTACACCTGCAGCATTTACACTAAAAATGAAACCAGTCTGATGATCGTGTCTACTATCAATATCAAAAGAAAAATAATCTGAAAAACCATCAAATCCGTCTTCCCAATTATCCCTATTTACCAATTTCGCACTGATTTCATTTGGATCATCAATAAATAATTCAGCAAATACGTATAGATTTTCACTATCGTATAATACTCTAACTCTTGTTTCATTTGATGGTAATGATAAATTATGTGGGTCTTCCTGTAAAAAATCAGATGAAATTTTAGCCTTATCCCATATATTCTTGTCTAAAATACCATCGATTTTTGGAATTTGCTTAGTAAATACTAATTCAATATTCTTACCTTTTTTCTGAATGAAATCAGGCTCTGAAATTGAACTGCAAAATAATATAGAAACTAAACCAATGAATAAAATTTTCATATTTTGTAATTTAATGTTACATTCTTCATTATAATAAAAACCTAAATATAATTTATATTATATAGATGTTTTAAATGTAATTTTTTAAAAGATTAGGAGTAAAAATGAAAATCTGTGTTTTAATGAAACAGGTTCCAGATAAAGATTCTTCAATTAAAATTTCAATGGATAATCTTTCTATTGATGAATCTATTGTATCTTTCACAACAAATGAAAGTGATGCATACGCTCTTGAAGAAGCTTTACAAATAAAAGAAAAAACTGATAGTGAAGTTGTTATTTGTACTTTTGGAAAGGACTCAGCAATTCAAGTTGTTAAAGATGGTTTAGCAAAAGGAGCAGATAGAGCCATATTCATAAGTAATAAGGACAAAGAAGATTTAGATATATTATCAATAGGTAAAATCATATCAAAAAAATTATTAGATGAAAAATTTGATTTAGTATTATCAGGTTTACAATCTGATGATGATGGTAATGCTCAATTAGGATTAATCATTTCTGAATTATTAAACACGTCACACGGATCACTAGTAATGGGTACTGAAATCGATGGGAATGAATCAATCAAAGTTAAAAGAGAACTTGAAAATGGTTGGTTTCAATGGTCAAAATTAGATTTACCAGCCTCCTTGAGCATCCAATCTGGAATTAACACACCCAGATATGCATCACTCAAAGGAATTATGGCAATGAAGAAAAAAACTATCGACAAGTTTACAATTGATGAATTAGGTTGTTCAGAAATTAATTCCAAAGTTAATCTTGATAAAATGTATATTCCACAAAAATCAAAATCAACTGAGTACATTGACGGTAATCCATCAGAAATTGCAGAAAAGCTTGTTGATATATTTAAAAATGAAATGAAAGTACTAGGTTAAAAATGAAAATACTAATATACATCGAAGATAATGATAATAAAATCAATAGTAATTCATTAGAATCATTAAAAGCTGCACAAGAAATCAAGGCAAATAAAAGTGGTCAAGTCTATGCCGTAACCTTTAATGATATAATAGCTAACGAGTTGACAAGGTATGATTTAGATAAAATTTATTCATTTAAAAATTCAAATTTAGATGATTATTCTCCATTGTTTTTCATTAAAGCAATGGAAAATATGATTGAAGAAATTAAACCAGATATAATAATTTTCGGTCATACATACCAAACAAGAGATTGGGTTCCAAGACTAAGTGCAAGATTAGATATACCTTTCATATCAGATTGTACTGGAATTAAAATTGAAGATGATTTAAAATTTGTTAGACAATTATACCAAGGTAAGGTTACAGCTGATTTTACTGTTTCTTCTTTCCCTTTAATTCTTTCATTTCAATCTGGTTCCTTTAGAGCTGATCAAATTTCAAATGGCTCATCCGAAGTTAATTCATCAAATATTGATTTTAATGATGTTGTAAACACTATACATCCAGATGAAAAATTTCAGGAATCTGAGTCTGAAGTAGATTTGACTCAAGCAGATATAATTGTATCTATTGGAAGGGGTATAGGTAAAGAAGATAATCTACCAATGGTGAATGAACTAGCAGAAAAGTTGGGTGGCAATGTCGCGTCATCAAGACCTATTGTCGACTCGGGCTGGCTTGAACCATATCATCAAATTGGTAGCTCTGGACAAACTGTATCCCCAAAGCTTTACATAGCCCTTGGAATGTCAGGAGCTATTCAACACGTTGTTGGAATGAAAGGATCTCAAAATATTGTTGTTATTAATAAAGATTCCAATGCGCCTTTCTTTGAACTAGCTGATTATGCAGTTGTTGGTGATATACTTGAAATCATACCAAAAATGATTGAGGTTCTAGACTCATAATGGAAAGAGAAGTTTTTGATCTTGACGTTCTCTATGTTGGAGCTGGTCCAGCAACGTTAGCTAGCGCATACCATTTAAATCAAAAATTTAAATCTGATGGAAAAGAGATTTCGATTGGAATAATTGAAAAAGCAAAAGAAATTGGTGCACATTCTCTTTCGGGAGCCGTTTTAGATCCAATATCAATTAAAGAACTAATGCCTGATTATATTGAAAAAGGCTTTCCAATTGAATCAAAGGTGAAACAAGAAAAAATGTTTTACTTAAGTGAAAACAATAAATTTACTTTTCCATATATCCCAAAACAAATGAGTCATCATGGATGCTATATTGTTTCAATTGGGAAAATTACTAGGTGGCTAGGAAGCATATGTGAAGATGATGGGATAGATATTTTTGCAGGTTTTCCCGGCTCAGAACTACTTTATAAAGATAATAAAGTCATAGGGGTAAGAACTGGGGACCGAGGAATTGATAAAAATGGTAATCAAAAACCTAATTTTGAACCTGGCGTTGATATACATGCTAAAGTTGTAATTTTAGGCGAAGGTACTAGAGGTAGTCTCACAAAAAAACTTATCAAAAAATATGATTTAATGAAAGACAAAAACCCTCAAGTTTGGGCAATTGGTGTAAAAGAATTATGGAAAATGCCAAAAGATACAGTGCCCGAAGGCTTTGTTGGACATACAATGGGTTTTCCATTAGGTCATAATATTTTTGGTGGTGGATTTCTTTATGGAATGAAAGATGATATTTGGGATTTAGGTTTAGTTACTGGCTTAGATTATTCAAATCCTAATATTGACCCGCACCACGAACTTCAATTACTAAAAACACATCCTTGGATAAAATCTCTATTAAAAAATGGAGAAATGATTGCTTATGGTGCCAAAAGTTTACCTGAGGGAGGATGGTATTCATTGCCAAAACTTAATGCTCCAGGTGCTTTGATAGTGGGTGATTCAGCAGGATTTCTTAATGGACAAAGACTTAAAGGAATACATCTAGCAATGAAATCAGGCATGGTAGCTGCTGATACCATTTATAGTGGGCTAATTAATGATGATTTAGATAACCAGCTAAATAATTTTGAACAAAATATAAAAAATAGCTGGATTTATCCAGAATTGTATAAGGCTAGAAATTTTCATCAAGCTTTTGATAAAGGTTTATTTGCTGGAATGTACAATGCTGGCATTGGTTTGTTTACTGGTGGTAGAGGATGGGGTTTTAAAAATAAATTAAATTCAAAATCTGGTCACAAACATTTAGATCCCAAATCTGTAACTGATAATTCAAAATATGAAAATCTAAAATTCGATGGTAAATATTTATTTGATAAAGTAACAAATGTGTATCGCTCTTCAACTAGTCATAATGAAGATCAGGTACCACATTTGCATATTCAAGATACAAATGTTTGTATAGATAAGTGTGAAAAAGAATTTGGAAATCCCTGTGAAAAGTTTTGCCCTGCTGATGTCTATAATATCGTTGAAGAAAATGAGCAAAAAAAG
>NZTO01000042.1 GCA_002703375.1 Fidelibacterota bacterium
TACTAATCCTTCTTGGTTTGATAAACTAGGTGGATTTGAAAAAAAATCAAATATTAAATATTTTAAAAACTTTTGTAAAAAAGTTTTTTCATTTTACAGTAAGGAAGTCAAAAATTGGTGTACTATAAATGAACCTGAGGTTTATTCAGTAATGGGTTATTTTACAGGTATTTTTCCCCCTGGCAAAAAGAATCCTCAGCTTGCAGCTATTGTCCATAGAAATTTATTGATTGCTCATACAGAAGTTTATCAAGAGTTAAAAAAAATGAAAAATGGAGACTCTTCCAGAATAGGTATTGTTAAAAATGTTATGCAATTTGACCCTGCAAGAAAATGGAATCTATTTGATTGGATAGCTTGCAGAGTTTCTGATGTAGTATACAATGAAATGTCATTTTCATATTTAAAATATGGAAAAATAAAAATTAACATTCCTTTCTTTATTAAACTTTTTTACAAAGATGAACAGGCAATGAAAGCAACAGATTTTTTTGGCTTAAATTATTATTCACATATTCATTTAAAATTTAAGTTTGACAAACACGAATTCTTTGAAAACGTTTATCCTAAAAATGACACAATGACGGATATGGATTACACAATATATCCTGAAGGTCTTTACAGGGCAATTCAAAGGGTCAAATTGATTGAAAAGCCTATAATAATTACAGAAAATGGTATAGCAGATAAGAAAGATGACAGAAGAAAATTATTTATTAGAAGATATATTTATGCAATGTTAAGATCAATTAATGAAGGAGTAAATGTCAAAGGTTATTTTTATTGGACATTAATGGATAATTTTGAATGGGCGGAGGGTTATGATATGAAATTTGGTTTATATAAGGTTGATTTTAAAAATCAAGAACGGAAATTGAGAGAAGGTTCAAGAGAATATATAAAAATTATTAATGAATCAAACTAAAATATTAGCCCTTATTTTAGCTGCTGGTAAAGGAACAAGAATGAAATCAAACATACCAAAATGTCTGAACCCAGTTTTTCAAAAACCAATCTTATCATGGCTAATTGATGCTTTTAGTAAAAATGATATTGATTTAGGAATCATAATAAATCCATTAGATAAAAAGTATTATCTGCAATATAAAGACAAAGTAAAATTTATTTATCAAAATGAACCCTTGGGAACAGGTCATGCTGTTCAACAAGCAAAAAAAGAAATTAATCAATATGATCAAGTATTTGTTTTTGTTGGGGATAGTCCATTTATAAATCATAACATATTAAAAAAAATGCTTATAGATCATGAATTAAATTTTTCAGATTGTACTATATTGACCTCATTATTTAATGAAAAAAAATTTCCATACGCAAGAGTTATAAGAACTAATGGAAGAATTTCAAGAATTGTTGAAGAAAAAAATGCATCAGAAACTGAACTTGAATCAATTGAACTTTTTGGTTCGCATTATTTATTTAGAGCTAATATACTATTGAAATTTCTTGATTTATTAAAACCTGATAAAGATAATAATGAAATCTATTTAACTGAAATACTTAATCATTTGATTGTTAAAAATAAAAGAATTAATTCATTAATTATTAAAGATTGGAGAAAGCTTATTGGATTGAATACAAAGGAAGATATAAGTTGGATAGAATCTCAAAAAATAATTTAATTCAAGATTATAAGATTAAATATATAAATAGATTTAATGAATTACCATCATTTGTAAGTATTGCTCCTGGAAGAGTAAATATAATTGGAGAACACACAGATTATAATAAAGGTTTTGCTATTCCAGCAGCAGTTAATAAATGGATTTTGACATTAGTATCAATTAGAAAAGATCGAACAATAAATGTATTTTCTTTAAATTATAAAAAAACATTAAGATTTTCATATGATCATTTAGATTTAAGTGGTGAGCTTTGGGAAAAATATGTTAAAGCTACAATTTATTTAATTAAAGAAAAATATAATGTTAAAAAAGGTTTTAATATGTTGATTGGTGGAAATATACCAATAGGTTTTGGTTTGTCAAGTTCGGCCGCACTTGAAGTTTCTATAGTTTCGTCAATTGTAAAGTTATTTGCATTAAAAATAGATAATTTCGAAGTTTTAAAAATTTGCAATTTAATTGAAAATAAAATCCTTGGTATCAAAAGTGGATTCTTGGATCAATATGCATCAATTTTTTCAAAAAAAAATAAATTTTTATTTATAGATTTTGAAAATTTAACTCATCAATATTTTGATTCAAATATTAATAATGGTTGTTGGATATTAGTAAATAGTATGGTTGATAGGAAATTAATTTTTTCTGATTATAATCAAAGAGTGATAGAGTGCAGTGATGCAATTGAGTTTTTAAATCAAAAAATTAAACAAAAGATAGATTTTAACTCTATAAGTACAGAATTAATTGAGATAATAAAGGAAAATAAAATATTTTATAATAGACTTCTGCATATAATTACAGAGAATCAAAGAGTTTTTGAAATGAAAAAAGCAATTTTATCGGGTGATCTAAATTTAATTGGTAAGATACTAAATCAATCTCACAATAGCTTAGCTAATAATTATAATGTGAGTTGCAATGAAATTGATTTTATTATTGAGATATCTAAAAGAGAAAATGGTTTTTTGGGTGGTAGAATAATGGGTGGTGGTTTTGGAGGTTGTACAATTAATTTAATTGATAAAAAAATTAAAAATAAATTTATTTCAAATATTAAAAAGAGTTTTTACAAAAAATACAGATATAATGTAGTGGTAGAAGAGTTTCTATTTTCTAGTGGATTAAATGTAGTTAAAGTTTGATTATATAATCCTGAAATGCATTTTTATTTAATACTAATAAAAATAACTAATGTGATGTAAAAATAATATAAATTATACCATTAGAATTAACAATTAAAATAAATCAAGTATGTCAAAAAACAAAGATTCAAATATAAGAATAAATAAAGTTTACACCAGAAATGGCGATCACGGGAAAACCTCTTTGATTGGTGGTGTAAAGGTTGATAAAGATGATTTAAGAATTGATGCATATGGAACAATTGACGAATTAAACTCAGTATTAGGTTTGTGCATTAGTGAAATAAATAAAATTGAAAATAAAAAAATCAAAGAAGAAACGATAAAAATTTTCACAAGGATTCAAAATGAACTATTTAATTTGGGTTCATCTTTATCAAGGCTAGATATAGATAAAGAAAGTAATTTCCCTTCAATAAAGAGAGTCAATATCATAAAATTAGAAAATGAGATTGATCAATATAACGTTAAACTTCCTGAATTAACTTCTTTTGTTTTACCAGGTGGATCAACTATAAATGCCCTACTTCATTTAGCGAGAACTATTTGTAGACGCGCCGAGCGAATTAGTGTTACTCTAATGAAAAGGACCAAAATTGATGAAAATATTTTACCATATTTGAATAGATTATCTGATCTTTTTTTCGTGTTTAGTAGATGGTTTTCACACAAAATGAACAGGACTGAAAATCTTTGGGATCCAAAATTATAAATTTTTTAAAAAATTTATACAGTACCTTACTCCAAAAAATATAATCAAAAACAATAAAACATAAAAACCTACATATAAAATAATAGTTAGAAGTAACAATGATATAGTAAAGTAAACGAACTTTTTAAATACACTTTTCTTATCAGAGCTTGTCAAATTATATGAAATAATAAATTTATTCATTAAAGATATTTTTCAACTTTTTCATCAATTATATGATTTTCCTGAAGATAAATTAAAATACTTGTAAATATGATACTAAAAAGTATGACAGAATAAACTAAAGATCTTATATCAAGCCACATTTGAGTATTTTGGCCTTCAAACATTTGAATAGGAATATCTGCAAGAACAGCAGTAGCTAAACCTTTTGGAATGATTGAACTAATTATTCCCCTTTCAAATTTTGTACTAAATCCTTTAACTGTGATTTTCGTAATTAATAAACGGCCAAATAGAATTATGGTAGTTAAAATAAAACCCAAAAAAATTAATTTTACATTATTTAATTGAATGGAAATACCAAGAAAAATAAAAAAGAATGTTTTTACTAAAAAAATCACTTCAGAAAATAAAGTTCTTTCAATATCGTTAAATTCCTCAAAATTCAAAGCTCCTAATTTAGTTGCCAATTCTTTAGGGAGCTTTTTGGAATTGGCTAAAATCATGCCAAAGGTTAGTGCTGTTATAGGGCCGTTAAAACTGAAAAAATCAGATAACCCAAATAATATAAATAGAAAAGCCAGAGATGAGAACATAGTATTTGGGAATTTTCTAATTCTACTTAAAATAGTCGACCAGATCATAGCTCCTATTGTACCAAATATAATGGCTAAGATGATTGAACCAAAAACCTCCAAGCCAATAATTTTTCCAAAATCTACAGAACCAATTTTTATAATATTTAGAATAGACAAAGAAAGTATGATACTTATAACATCAGAAACAGCTGATTCAATGAATAGAATATTTTTTATTTTATTTGGAATAGATATGAGTTTAATTAAAGGAACAACAATAGCAGGTGATATATTACCTAAAATTAAACCTATAAACAATGATGGTAAAAAATTATAATTTAAAAAAAATAGCGAAAATAAAAATGTTGAAAATGTAGTTAGAAAAAATGTGCCAAAAAGTAATTTGTATGACTTAACTAAAGTAGATTTTAATGTATTGATTTGAAAATGACTTCCTCCATCAAAAAGCATTAATATCAAAGCTATTGGACCTAAAATTTCTCCTGCAAATCCAAACTCTTCAGCATGTAAAACACCTGTTATCGGACCAAGCAATAGACCAATTAACGTTAAGGGTAGGACATCAGGTATTTTAGTTTTTTTGAATACAGCAGTAAATATATTAGATCCCAGAATTAATAGTCCAATAGTGATTAATTTTATATCTTCCATTTAATTAATTTAATTCAACTTTATGAGATTTGAAAAAACGATTTATGATTAAAAAGGTAAAAATGATTGATGTAATAATTGAAAAAGAATAACAGATTGACCATATGAATATTAAATATTTGAATTTTATAAAATTTAAAATAAATACTAAAATAAATGAAAAAAATTGAATTTTCATCCATTTCTCTATTATTGAAACTAAAAATATATCCATTTTTTGAATCTTAATAATATGATTAATAATAATCCAACCATAAAATCTAAAAAATATAAAATCAAATTTTTTAACGTAAATAAAATCTTCAATATTATTTTCAATAAAAATATTTAAAATATTGAAATTAATATTGATTGGCCACAAAAAATAGGTGCTTTCATTTGAAAAAACTGATGTAAAAAGTATGTTTGTAAAAATACCAAAAATTAGACCATTTAAATAATATTTAAAGTTACGTATTTTTTTAAATTCTTGAATCATTAAGCCTAAAACATAAATTATTAAAATAAAAAAAACACTGTTAAATGCTTTGTTTGTAATTAAAAAAAATGATTCATCAATTCCAATAAAAGGACTAAAAATTAATGCTAGTAAAATATCAGTTTCAGGAATTAGAAAGCCAATGAATAGAATAAATGAAAAAGATTTATCTTTAAAATAGAGATTGCATCCATAAAATGTTATTAAAAAATATAAAATTGAAAATGACATTAAAATTAAATTAACTGAATATTTATTTTGTATATATTATCCATATAATAATAAACCAATTTATAAATAATAATAAATAAAAATGGATGAAGAAAAACTTTTTTTGAATGGGATAAAAGCATTCAACAGAAAAAAATATTATGAAGCTCATGAGCATTGGGAGGAGATATGGACAGAATTAAATGTAGACGATTCTATTTTCATCCAAGGTTTAATTCAATTATCTGTAGGTTTTTTTCATATAACAAATAGTAATATTAAAGGAGCAAAAAGTCTTTTTAGAAAAAGTATGAATAAGCTTATAAAATACAAACCATTTCATAGAAATATAAATGTTGATGAATTAATTGAATGTGCATCAAAAGCAATAAACAATTTAGAGACAAGTAATTCAACTCATAATTTTGATTGGAAATTGGCTCCAATGTTGAAGTACAAAAAGTATGATTAATTTAACATTAATATGTTTTTTTGATGATATTGAGTTATCAATGAAATTAGTATCTATATGTAATAAGAATGATTATGGTTTGGTTTTCCCAGAATTAGAGAATTATTTAAAGGAAATCAATGATATTAAAATGGGAGTTGTAATTTTAGATTTAGATTCAAATGCATATGGGAAATCAAATTTTTTAAATCAGCTTTATGATTCTACTTACTTTCCAATTATTGCTTTCAAAGAAAAAATTAATAAAAAAATAAAACAAGAAAATAATAATTTTGATATCATATTAGATAAAAAAACTCTCAAAACCAATCTAAGTTTAATTTTTGAACAAATATTAAATGAAATTAAATCCAAAACTCTAAAATAAACTTTTTTAGTAATTTATGAATCGCAAATTAAAATCCGAGAAAATAGGTAATATTTTAGATGAATTTTATCCAAAAACACCAATCCCATTAAATCATTACAGTTCATATACTTTATTAGTAGCTGTAATGTTATCAGCTCAAACTACTGATAAAAAAGTTAATGAAGTCACACCAAAATTGTTTCAAGTAGCCGATACACCAAAAAAATGTTATCTTTAAAAACTGAAAAAATTAAAAAAATTATATCTCAAATTGGACTTTCACAAACAAAATCTAAGAATCTTAAAAAAATGGCTCATCAACTAATTAAGGGTGGAGGAGTTAAACCTGATTGGAATTATTTAGAAAGTTTAGCAGGTGTCGGACATAAAACTGCAAGTGTTGTAATGGCACAGTGGTATGGTATACCAGCATTTCCTGTTGATACCCATATACATCGTTTGGCTTCAAGATGGGGGTTGTCTAAGGCAAAAAATGTTGAAATGACTGAAAAGGATTTAAAAAAGCTATGGCCAAAGCAATTGTGGAATAAGCGTCATTTGCAAATTATTTTTTTTGGAAGAGAGTACTGTCCTGCAAGAAATCATAATTTATTAGAATGTCCAATATGTTCTTGGGCTTCTACTAAAAAAAGAATTCTTCAAGAAAGTAATAAAATGTAAAAAAACTATTTTCAAATTCTTACCTATTTTTTTTTATAGTAAATTATGATGTTTTATTTAAAGGATTTTATGTTAATACTTAGAAAAAAATATAAATTTTGCGCTGCTCATCAATATAAAAATTCATATTGGGATGAGAAGAAAAATATTGAGGTATTTGGAGATGATTACAGAGTACACGGTCACAACTATGTTGTAATCGTTGCAGTTACAGGAGAGCTCAATAAAGACACTGGTTTTATTGTAGATCTTCAAAAAGTTAATACTATTATGAAAAAAGATATTATCTCTGAACTTGATCATTCTAACATTCAAGAAGATATATCTTGGTTCAAGGATAAACAACCATCTTCAGAAAATTTAGCAATTTATATTTTTGATAAATTAAAAGAAAAAATAGAATTGCCAACGAAGTTGTATAGTGTAACAATAGAAGAAACACCTACGATATCATCAGAATATTTTGGAGCTACAAATGATTAAAGATTTAACTCAGCAGTTATTATCAGAAATTGGAGAAGATCCTAGCAGAGAAGGTTTACTAAGAACGCCATTACGAGTTGAAAAAGCTTGGAAATTTTTAACAAAAGGTTATAATCAAAGAATTGATGATATTGTAAATGGTGCACTTTTTGATGAAAAGTATGATGAAATGGTAAATATAAAAGATATAGAGTTTTATAGCTTGTGTGAACACCACCTTTTGCCTTTTTTCGGGAAAGTACACGTTGCATACATTCCAAATGGTAAGATTGTTGGCCTATCAAAAATTCCTAGAATTGTTGAAATGTACAGTAGAAGATTACAAGTTCAAGAGAGACTAACGCAACAGATTGCGGAAATTATCAATGAAATTTTAAATCCAAAGGGTGTAGGTGTTATAGCTGAAGGAAGACACATGTGCATGCAAATGAGAGGTGTAGAAAATAAAAAATCTAGTACAACTACCTCATACATGACTGGTATTTTTAGGGAAGACCCTAAGACTAGAAAAGAGTTTTTAGACATTGTTTCTATGAGGAGTAAAATTTGAACAAATTTGATGTTGTTGTCATTGGTGGTGGACCAGGTGGTTATGTAGCGGCTATACGTGCTTCTCAACTTGGGAAAAAAGTTGCTCTTGTTGAGAAAGACAAGTTAGGTGGTATTTGTTTAAATTGGGGTTGCATTCCAACTAAGGCCTTATTAAAGAACGCTGATGTTCTAAACTTAATTAAAAAAGCATCCTCCTATGGCATTGATATTGATAATTACACAATAAATTGGCCTAAGGTTATCAAGCGTTCAAGAAATATTTCTACTAGATTGAGTAAAGGTATAGAATTCTTGATGAAAAAAAATAAAGTAGAAGTATTTAATGGTGTAGCAAGTTTCATTAATAAAGAATCTATAACAGTCAAAAATGAAGATAAAATTGAAACAATAAAAAGTAATTTTTTTATTATATCTACAGGTGCCAGAGCTAAAGATTTTCCTTCAATAAAAACTGATGGGAAGCATATACTTTCTTACAAAGAAGCAATGATTTTAGATGAAATACCAAAAACTTTAACGATAATTGGCGCAGGAGCAATTGGAGTTGAGTTTGCCCATATCTATAAAACTTTTGGGACAGATGTTACTATTGTAGAATCTTTACCTAATTTGTTGCCAGTTGAAGATAGAGAAATATCTGAAGAACTTGAAAAACAATATAGAAAAAAAAATATTTCAATATTGACAGGTACAAAAGTAAATAGTATCAAAGTTTCAAAAAATATGGTTGAGACTAATCTTGAAAATGGTAAAGTCATCAAATCTGAGAAAGTTTTAATAGCAATTGGCGTTAGACCTAATATAGAGGATTTAAATTTAGAAATTTGTAATATTAAATTAGATAATGGATGGATTAAAGTAAGTGAAACTATGCAAACAAATGTAGAAAACATTTATGCTATAGGTGATGTAGCAGGCCCACCCTGGCTTGCACATGTTGCATCCAAAGAGGGAATCAATGCTGTTGAACACCTTTCATCATTAAATCCTTTACCAATTGACTATAAAAATGTACCTGGTTGCACCTATTGTGACCCTGAAGTAGCTTCAGTAGGCTATTCTGAAAATGAAGCTAAAAAGCAAGGATATGAAGTAAGAGTTGGTAAATTCCCGTTTAGAGCATTAGGTAAATCTTTAGCATCAGGAAACCATGAAGGATTTGTTAAAATGGTATATGATGTTAAATATGGAGAGTTACTGGGATGTCATATAATCGGTCCTGAAGCAACAAATTTAATAAGTGAAGCGGCTATCGCAATAAATTTAGAAACTACTTACAGAGAGGTTCTTAATACTATACATCCTCATCCAACTCTTTCTGAAGCAATAATGGAAGCCACTGCAGATGCTTATGATGAAGCTATTCATATATAAAATGACTATTCATGTTAAATAATTATAAAAATGAATTAAATAAAATGTCTGTAATAAATATTCCATCTGAATTATTTTTTTTGGATATTATACATTTTCAATGCAATGAAAATATAAATTTTGTTTGGTTGGGTTCAGTTGATTACAAAAAAGCCTGGTCATATCAAAAAAAAATACATAAACTAGTTATGGAAAATAGAATTAAAGACACAATTTTATTTTTAGAACATCCTCACGTTTATACGTTTGGAAAAAATGCTGATAAAAATTTTTTATTGCCTTCTAGAGACAAAACAGTAGATGTTATTCAATCAGATAGAGGTGGTCAAATTACATATCATGGCCCTGGCCAGTTGGTTGTATACCCTATCATTGATCTTAAAAAATATGTAAAAAGTATTACCTGGTACATAAAAACTATTGAATATGTTATTATAGATTTATTAAAAGAATATAGTATTGATAGCAATAGAAATAAAGGTTTAACTGGTGTATGGGTAGAGGATGAGAAAATTGCTGCAATTGGAGTTCGATTAAAAAAATGGGTAACAATGCATGGATATGCATTAAATGTAAAACCAAATTTAAATTTTTATCAAGGTTTGATTCCTTGTGGAATTTTTGAACATGGAGTTACCTCAATTTTTGAGTTATTAAATGTTAAATTTAAAATGTTTGAAATTGTTAAAAAAAATATAATTCAATTTGAAAGAAAATTAAAATGAAGTACAAAGGTTTTTCAAAAAAAGAGTTAAAAAAAGTATATTCTCTTATTTATTCATCCCGGAAGCTTGACGAAAAACAATTAGTTCTTTTAAAACAGGGTAAAGGTTTTTTCCATATTGGTGCATCAGGCCACGAAGCGGTTCAGGTAGCTGCAGGATTAAATATAAAAACCGGGTCTGATTTCTCGTATCCTTACTACAGAGAACAAGCTTATTGTCTTACACTTGGAATGACTGTTGAAGAGCTGTTTTTAGCATTTCTAGCAAAAAAAAATGATCCAAGTTCCGCTGGTAGGCAAATGCCAATGCATTATGGACATAGTGAATTAAATATTGTAAGTCAATCTAGCCCAACTGGAACGCAATACTTACAGGCTGTTGGAACAGCATTTGCGATGCAAAGGTATCAAAATGGCAATGTTGTTTATGTTTCCAGTGGCGATGGAACTACAAGCCAAGGTGATTTTCACGAAGCACTGAATTGGGCAAGTAGGGAGAAAGCACCTGTAATATTTCATATTGAAAATAACCATTATGCTATTTCAGTTCCATTGCATGAACAGGTAGCAAATGGCCAACTTTATGATATTACATCTGGTTATGATAATCTTGGTAGATACAATATCAATGGTACTGATTTTTTTGAATCACATCTTGCCTTTAAGAAAGCTGTTGATAGGGCAAGAAGAGGTAAAGGTCCAAGTGTTATTGTATCCGATGTTGTGAGACTTTTACCTCACTCTTCATCTGATGATCATAGAAAATATAGGAATGATAAAGATTTAAATAATGATAAAAATAAGGACCCAATTTCAATTTTTGAAAAAATTTGTATCGACAATAATATTCTTACAAAAAAAGATATTAATAATATTCAAAACAAAATAAAATCAGAAATTGACACTGCTGCACTTTGGGCCCAATCTCAAGATGTGCCTGATTCTAATACTGCAAATAAATTTTTGTTTTCTTTGTCTGATAACTTATCATACGGTAAAAAAGAAATTATAGATAATCAGCAAAAAATTGTTATGGTAGATTCTATTAATCATGCACTTGATGAAGAGCTATCAAATAATGAAAAAATGCTTATTTATGGACAAGATATAGCTGATGGTAAAGGTGGTGTTTTTACTGCGACAAAGGGTCTATCTAGTAAATATGGCAATGATAGAGTTTTTAACGCTCCACTTGCTGAGTCTTCAATTGTTGGAACTGCAATTGGATTGGCTATATGTGGATACAAACCTGTAGTTGAAATACAGTTTGGAGATTATATTTGGACAGCAATGATGCAAATAAGAAATGAATTAGCTACAATGCGATACAGGTCGAATAATAATTGGAAATGCCCAGTTGTAATCAGAGTTCCTGTAGGTGGATATATTCACGGTGGTTTGTGTCACAGTCAAAGTATTGAAGGTTATTTTGCTCATTTACCTGGAATAAAGATTGCATATCCAAGTAACGCAGCTGATGCTAAAGGATTATTAAAAAGCGCTTGTAGAATGAATGATCCTGTACTGTTTCTTGAACATAAAGGTTTATATAGGCAAGGTTATGCAAGTAGTTATGAGCCTGATAATAATTATCTCTTAGAATTTGGTAAAGCAAAGATAGTAAAAGAAGGAAACCAGTTAACAATTATTTCATGGGGAGCTATTGTAGAAAAAGCTATTCAGGCTGTAAATGAACTTAATGTAGATGCAGAAATTATTGATATTAGAACTATTAACCCATTAGATCTCAAATCCATTCTAAATTCTGTTAAGAAAACAAACAGAGTTATTATTGCTCATGAAGATAATTTAACCAATGGTTTTGGGGGTGAAATTGCTTCTAAAATTGTAGAAAATGCTTTTGAATTTTTAGATGCACCAATCAAACGTGTAGCATCAAAAGATTATCCTGTTCCATATGCTGATGAATTAGAGAAAGAAATCTTAGTTCAGACAAGTTGGATAGAAAAAGCGATTGAAGAAATTTTGGAATATTAATTAAATGACTAATAAATTTTTATTAAATATGTATGAAAAATTAATTATTCCAAGAATAATTGAAGAAAAAATGCTATTATCATTAAGAAAAGGAAAAATTTCAAAGTGGTTTTCTGGTATAGGTCAAGAAGCAATCTCGGTTGGATCTACCTTGGCTCTTGATAAAAATGATTCCATATTTCCTATGCATAGAAATTTAGGTGTATTTACAACTAGAGAAGTTGATTTAAAATCTTTATTTTGCCAATTAATAGGTAAAAAAGGTGGATTTACTAAAGGTAGAGATAGGTCTTTTCACTTTGGTTTGCCAGAAAAGAATATTATTGGTATGATTTCTCATTTGGCTGCCATGTTGCCGGTTGCTAACGGCTATGGTTTATCATATAAATTAAAAAATAAAAAAAACGTAGCTTTAGCTTATATTGGAGATGGTGCAACTAGCGAGGGCGATTTTCACGAAGCATTAAATTTAGCTTCAGTTTGGAATCTTCCTGTAATTTTTCTTATTGAAAATAACGGTTACGGTTTATCTACTCCTGTAGTTGAGCAATTTAAATGTAAAAAATTATCTGATAGAGCTGTAGGCTATGGAATTAAAGGTGAAACTATTAATGGCAATGACATTATTGAGGTATATAATGCTATTAAAATTGCTGTAAAAAGAGCGAAACAAAATAAAGGTCCAACTTTAATTGAAGCTATGACTTTTAGAATGCGTGGCCACGAAGAAGCATCCGGAACAAAATATATTGATAATAAACATTTTGAAAAGTGGAAGAAAAAAGATCCAATCAAGTTGTTTGAATTTTATTTAAAAAAGAATAAAATCATTGATAAAAAATATATTAAAAATAAACATTCAGAAATTGGATCTGAAGTTGATTTAGCATTGGAGTATGCTTTTGATGCAGATAAACAAACAAGCACAATTGTCATTGAATCAAACGATGTATTTTGTAAATCTCATTTTAATAAGATTGAATTCAGTAGTGATACAAAAGAAATGAGACTAGTTGATGCTGTAAGTAATTGTTTAGAACAAAAAATGGAATCTGATGAAAATGTTTTAATTATGGGTCAAGATATCGCAGAGTATGGAGGAGTTTTTAAAATTACAGAAGGATTTGTTGAAAAATTTGGTAAAGAAAGAGTACGAAATACACCAATAATTGAATCCGGTATAATTGGAGCTGCAATGGGATTGTCTTTAA
Source organism: Fidelibacterota bacterium (assembly GCA_002703375.1). GTDB lineage: Bacteria > Fidelibacterota > Marinisomatia > SCGC-AAA003-L08. The sequence goes on from NZTO01000042.1 coordinate 13,442, forward strand.
ATGGTTTTAAACCAATTGTTGAAATGCAATTCTCTGATTTTGTTTCCTGTGGTTTTAACCAAATAGTTAATAATATTGCTAAAAATCATTATCGATGGAATTATCCAGTCAATGTGACAATCAGAATGCCAAGTGGTGGTAATGTAGCTGCAGGACCATTTCATTCACAATCATCTGAGGCTTGGTTTCTTCATGTACCAGGCATAAAAATAGTCTATCCAGCTTTTCCCGATGATGCTAAAGGTTTGTTGAATAGTTCTATTGATGATCCAAATCCTGTTTTATTTTTTGAACATAAAGCATTATATCGCAGTATCAAAAACCAAGTACCTCAAAATCTTTACAATCTAGAAATAGGGAAAGGTAAAATTAGGAAAAAAGGTAATGATTTAACTATCATCTCGTATGGATTAGCTGTTCATTGGGCTTTAGAAAAAGCTATGAAACTTAAAGATGATATTGACGTAGAAGTAGTAGATCTTATATCAATATACCCTTATGACAAAGATATTATTTCTAAATCAGTTAAAAAAACTAATCGTGTCATGATACTTCACGAGGCTAATTTAACTGGTGGTGTTGGTGCAGAAATTTCAGCTTTTATAAACGAAGAGCTTTTTGAATATTTAGATGCACCTGTAACAAGGCTGGCTTCTTTAGATACACCAGTACCTTTTTCATCAAATTTAGAAAAAGAAATTTATTTTCCTTTAAATAGGATTGAAAATAAAATTGAAAAAATAATTAAATATTAAAAAAAGAGAGTTAAAATTATGAAATTAAAAGGAATCGATTTTTTAGACATATCCAATCATTTTAATGAAGATGAACTTATGGTTCAGCATACTGCAAGAGAATTTGTAAACAACGAGATATTACCAATTATTGAAGAACATTTTGAAAATGCTACTTTTCCAGATCATTTAGTTAAAAAATTTGCTGAAATGGGTTTTTTCGGTATGAATCTTCCTGAAAAATATAATTGTGCTGGTATGAGCAATATAGCGTACGGTTTAGTCTGTCAAGAATTGGAAAGAGGTGACTCAGGTATTAGATCGTTCGTGTCTGTTCAAGGAGCATTAGTTATGTATCCCATATTCGCTTATGGAACTGAAGAACAACGTAAATATTGGCTTCCATTGCTCGCCAAAGGAGAAAAGATTGGTTGTTTTGGTTTGACAGAGCCAAATTTTGGATCAAATCCTGGCGGTATGACAACAACTGCAAAAAAAGTAAAAGATGGTTACATTTTAAACGGTGCAAAAATGTGGATAACCAACGGTTCAATTGCAGATATATCAATTGTGTGGGCTAAAGATGATGATGGAGTTGTTAGAGGCTTTATTGTTGATAATAAATCAGATGGCTTTTCTGCACCTATAATGAAGCACAAATTATCTCTTAGAGCTTCTGTAACATCGGAACTAATATTAGAAGATGTTTTTGTACCATCTGATAATATTTTACCTAATGTGAAAGGTTTAAGAGGTCCATTAGGTTGTTTGAATCAGGCAAGGTATGGAATTGGTTGGGGTGGTACAGGTTCCGCAATGGCTGTATATGAAGCATCTGTACAATATGCTAAAGATAGGATACAGTTTGATAAGCCAATTGCATCTTATCAGTTAATACAAGATAAATTAGCTTGGATGTTAAACGAAATCTCTAAAGCACAACTTTTAGCATTGCAGGTTGGTAGAAACAAAGATGCTGGTACCGTCAATCATGCTCATATTTCCATGGTTAAAAGAAATAATGTATGGGTGGCTAGAGAATGTGCGAAATTAGCTAGAGAGATCCATGGTGGAAATGGTATAACTGCTGATTATCCTATTATGCGACATATGATGAATATAGAAAGTGTCTACACTTATGAAGGAACTCATGACATGCATACTTTAGTTTTAGGAGAAAATATTACTGGAATTCCAGCATATCGTTAACAAAATAGGAATTGTAAGATGAATATTGACGTTATAATGCCTAAAATGGGCGAATCAATTACTGAGGGAACTATTCTTGAGTGGAAAAAAAATGTTGGTGAATCAATTAAACTTGACGAAACCCTTTTAGAAATATCTACCGATAAAGTGGATTCTGAAATTCCATCTCCATCTGAAGGTGTAATTACTGAAATTTTATATAATGTAAACGATGTTGTACAGGTTGGTGAAATTATAGCTAAAATTAGTAAAGATGGTAATAGTAAAGTTCAAAGTATTTTGAAAAAAGAAGTTGTTAAAAATGATAATAAAAAAGAAACAGTTGATAGTACTAATTTTATAAAAACTCAACAAACTGAAAAAAAAATTGATACAAAAAGGTTTTTATCCCCTTTAGTTAAAAATATTGCAAAAAAAGAAAATATTGATTTGTCAGAATTAGATTCAATTCAAGGATCAGGAAGAAATAATAGATTAAATAAAAAAGATTTATTGAATTATATAAATTCCAAAAAAAATACCAAATCAATGCCAGTTTTTAAAGAAATTCCTAATTTACCTTCAAATAATTCTGAAGACATCTTAAAAAACGACGTAGAAAAGATGGATAGAGTCAGACTAAAAATTGGTGAACATATGGTAAATTCAGTTAAAACATCTCCGCATGTTTACTCTACAACAGAAGTTGATATGACTTCCATTGTAGAAATGACGAGTCAAAATAAAAGTACATTTTCAGAAAAGTATAATTTGAAGTTAACATACACTCCTTTCATTTTAAGTGCCTGTGTAAAAGCTATTCAAGATTTTCCATTGATGAATGCAATGATAGATGGCGAAAATATAATTCATCAAAAAAATATCAATCTGGGAATTGCTGTAGCTTTAAATGATGGTAACCTTATTGTACCAGCATTAAAAAACTCTGAGGAGAAAAATTTCTTAGGGCTAACAAGAAATGCTGCCGAACTAGCATCTAAAGCAAGAAACGATAAATTGGAACCCGATGATATATTTGGTAGTACATTTACAGTTACTAATCCTGGAATGTTTGGAAGTTTATTTGGAATGGCAATAATTAACCAACCTAACTTAGGTATTTTAAGTGTTGGTGCAATTAAGAAAAAACCTGTTGTTAAAGAAACTGATTATGGGGATGTAATTGTAGTTCGTTCTATGATGTATATTACTTTAGGTTATGATCATCGTTTAATTGATGGTGCATACGGAACACGCTTTCTGGCAAAAATAACCGAAAATCTTGAAAATTTTAATATTAATGAAATCATATAACAATGATAAGTGATTTAAAAAAAAATGGTAAAAGATCAAAACCTGATTGGCTTAAAGTCAAAATCAATCTTAATAATAATTACAGGAAAGTAAGTGAACTGGTTTCACAGAACGATTTAAATACTGTTTGTGTTGAAGCTAGATGTCCAAACATTTATGAATGTTGGGAAGCTAAAACAGCTACCATAATGATTTTGGGTGATATATGTACTCGATCCTGTGGTTTTTGTTCAGTTAAAACTGGAAGACCTCCAAAAATTGATAATGATGAACCTTACAGAGTTGCAAGAGCAGTAAAAAAAATGGATTTAGATCATATTGTTATAACTTCAGTTGATAGAGATGATATTAGAAACGATTACGGTGCAGAAATATGGGCTCAAACCATTGAAGAGATAAGAAAAAATGTACCAAAATGTGGCATTGAGGTTCTTACACCTGACTTTAAAGCCCATGAACCGTCAGTTTTGAAAGTACTTAATGCAAAACCAAATATTTTTTCACATAATGTAGAGACAGTTAAAAGAATATCTAGAATGGTTAGACCAAATTCTGATTGGGATAGAACAGAAAAAGTTTTAAAGTTATCAGTTGAAAATGGGTTAGTTACAAAAACAGGATTAATGGTTGGTCTTGGAGAAACTGATAAAGAAGTATTAGATACAATGAAAATTTTTGCTGATATTGGGGTAAGTATTTTTAATATTGGTCAGTATTTGCAACCTACAAAGAAACATTTAACTGTAGATCGATTTGTACATCCTGATTTATTTGCCTTTTATAAAGAAGAAGGTATAAAATATGGATTTAAGGTTGTAGAATCAGGTCCTTTGGTTCGTTCTTCATATCATGCTGCTGCTCAATCTAATAAGTTTAACGGATTAGCTTGATGTACATCAAGCTAATTTTTTTTTCTGTAGTTTTAGTTTTTAGTTTTTTGATTGTCAATACAATTAATGATTTTAACATAGATAATCTGGAAACAAAAAAATCTATAATTAATGATAAAAAAAGAATACCCTCAAATTCTAATATCATGTGGGATATCCCTAAAAATTGGCGTGAAATACCTGGAAATGATTTTTCTTTGGCAGTTTATAAAATTATGGATATTAAGTCTAATTCTGAAGTATCTATTACTCAATTTCCAGGAAAAGCAGGGGGTATTGGAAACAATGTGAACAGATGGAGAAGACAAATTGGTTTGGCTGAATTGAATGAAAATGAAATTCTTGAAGATGCTGTAGTTGACTATAATGAATTAGGCAAATACACTATTCATAAAATTATCAATATCAAAAAACCAGAACTTGCCTTTATAGGTATGATTTTGTTTTTAGACGATAATGCATTATTTGTTAAACTCAAAACTACAATAACTGATCTACCAATAATTGAGCCAGTGTTTTATAAATTTTGCAAATCATTAAGAATCTGATTTTAAATATTGGCAGGTTTTTTATTATTTCTATGACAAAATAGCTTAAATAGTTATATTTTAGTTTTGGGTACAATAATTGCATTAAGTGTATTGTCTATTGGAGAATTTATGATAAAAAAAAATGAAAAAAAAGTTTACCCTATATTGCCTTTAAGAAATACTGTTTTATTTCCACAGCAGATTTTTCCTGTATATATTGGAAGAGAACAAAGTCTTAATTTAATTGACTCGCTTCCAAAACAAGGTAAAAAATATATTGTAGTTGTTGCACAAAAAGATGGATCAGTTGAAAATCCTGAGAAAAAAGATTTATATGAACTCGGAACACTTGCAGTGGTAATGAAAATTTTTGATATGCCAGATAATTCAAAGTCAGCAATCGTTCAGGGAGTTGATAGAGTCAGATTGATTGATTTGCAACAAAAAAATCCTTATTATTTAGGAAATGTCGAATTAGAAGATAAATACCCAATTGATGATAAAGTTGATCTAGCTCCTATGATTTCAAATTTAAAACAAAATTTCTCAAAATTGATTGATATAGCTCCTTATTTGTCAGGAGAACAGATAAAAATATTTTCTAATGTAAAAGATCCCGGAAAATTAGCTGATAGAACTATATCAATGATGAATGTATCTACTGCAGAAAAGCAAGAAGTTCTTGAAGAAATTAATATTTTGAGTAGAGTTGAAAAATCAAACGTTATAATTTCAAGAGAAATTCAGAGAATTGAATTAAGTGAAAAAATACAAACAGATGTTCAAGATGAAATTTCAAAATCTCAGAGAGAATATTATCTACGAGAACAAATGAAAGCTATACAAAAAGAACTTGGTGAAGATGAAGGTAGCATTGAGATAACTGAAATTAAAAAGCAGATAAAAAAAGCTAAAATGCCCAAAGACGTTGAAAAAGTTGCTAATAAAGAATTAGAAAAACTCCAACGAATACCAACACAATCTCCTGAATATTCGGTTACAAGGACATATCTAGAGTGGTTGGTTGAACTTCCTTGGAGCAAAAAATCTAAAGATAATGAAGATGTTACTAATGCCCAAGAGGTGCTTGATAGAGATCATTATGGTTTAGAAAAAATTAAAGAAAGAATCCTTGAGCATTTGTCAGTAAGAAATCTTAAAAGGCAAAGGTCAAAAAAAGGTGAAATCATAAAAAGTCCAATTTTATGTTTTGGTGGTCCTCCTGGAACTGGGAAAACATCCATGGGAAAGGCAATTGCTCAATCAATGAATAGGGAATTTATAAGAATTTCTTTAGGCGGTGTTAGAGATGAGGCTGAAATACGGGGTCATAGAAGAACATACATCGGAGCCTTACCAGGAAGGATAATTACTAGTTTAAAAAAAGCTGGAACCAAAAACCCAATTTTTATGCTTGATGAAATTGATAAATTAGGGATGGATTTCAGAGGAGATCCTTCTAGCGCTTTGTTAGAAGTTTTGGACCCTGAACAAAATTTTTCTTTCAATGACCATTATCTTGAAGTTGATTTTGATTTAACAGAAATTATTTTTATAACCACAGCAAACCGAGTTGATCAAATACCTGGACCTTTGAGAGATAGAATGGAAGTTCTAACCTTTACTGGATATATTCTTGAAGAAAAATTAAATATAGCCAAAAAACATTTAGTAGAAAAACAGATTTTGGATCACGGTTTGAAAAAAAATGAAATTAAGTTTACTGATGAAGCATTGAGCATCTTGATTGAATCTTACACTAGAGAATCTGGTGTCAGAAATTTAGAGCGTCAAATAGCAAATGTATGTAGAAAGGTCGCAAAAGATATTGCAACTAAAAAAGTTAAAAAGGTTGTAGTAAATCCAGAAAAAATTGAATCATATTTAGGAGCAAAAAAATATTATCCAGAAGTCGCAGAAAGAACAAATAAACCTGGTGTTGTAGTTGGGTTAGCTTGGACTGCTTTTGGAGGAGATATTTTATTCATTGAAGCCACAAAAATGCCAGGAGATGGAAAGTTAAAGCTAACTGGTCAACTTGGAGATGTCATGAAAGAGTCAGCTCAAGCTGCCTTGAGCTATGCAAGAGCAAATTATAAAGAGCTTAATATTGATTCTGATATTTTTAAAAAATATGACATCCACTTACATGTTCCTGCTGGTGCAATACCTAAAGATGGACCATCTGCAGGTGTAACAATGCTAACTTCACTAGTTTCACTTTTATTGGATAAACCAGTAAAAAAACAATTAGTAATGACTGGAGAAATTTCACTTCGTGGTAACGTTTTACCAATCGGAGGGCTTCGTGAAAAAGCTACTGCAGCACATAGAGCTGGTATAAAACATATTATAGCTCCTGATTTAAATAAGAAAGATATTGAAGACATACCTAAAAGTATTTTAAAAGATTTAAAAATTAGTTTTGTAAAAGATGTCAATGAAGTTTTAAAATTAGCTTTAGGTTAAGATATTTAATGGTCGATTAACTCAGTTGGTTCAGAGTGCCGCCCTTACAAGGCGGTGGTCGCTGGTTCGAGTCCAGCATCGACCACAGTTACATTTAGATATAATTTTTTTTGTTTTAATATCATAAAAAATAAATTAAGTTTACTTATGAAAAAATATATTCTATTATTATCATTTGGTTTTATTTTTTGCAATCTCGAGTATTCTCTAGAAGACTACAACACTACTTCTCCTACATATGGATTAAACGTTTGGCATCCTGAGTATACAGACTATATTACATTACATTATTTTTCATCACAAGGCTGAGCTGGCTGAACATCTGTTTTTGTGCAGTTGCACAACTTTCAAAATGAATTAAGAAACGAGGATGGTTATGAAAACGTCGTTATTATAGCCGTTGGTCAAACAAATATTAGTAACTTCAATTCAAACTTTTGCGCGAATTCTGACCTTCCACTTGTTATGGATCAATACCCTGATCTACCAATAAGAGAAGCATATGAAGGCCAACATAAAGAGGTAGTAATAGTTGACACAGAATCAAACATTCTTGGTAGAATAGTTGTTAATAATTTATCTAATACAGAAAAAAATTACATTCGCAACATCATATCTGAAAACTATCCTGAACCTCAATTATTAGGAGATATTAACGAAGATGGATTGATTAATGTTCTTGATATCATTTCTGTAGTAAATTTAATTTTGACGTCTCAAAACAATGAACTTGCTGATATGAATTCTGATGGTCAAGTTGATGTTCTCGATATTGTATCAATAGTAAATTTAATCCTAAATAATTAAAAATATTAATTATAAATTTTATTTTTAATGTATAAAATCATCTTTTTATTGTTAATAAACACGATTTTTTCATCTAATTGTGATATTAATTTTAATAATGCTATTAATGAAAGAGCTATTTATAGCATAGGTGATACGTTGTCATTTGAGGATCAAAATTTGCTATATCCTGTGTGCAATGGGAATGATATTTATGATGATGATGATACATTCTCATTTTCTGATTTGAACGGTAATTTGAGTAATGATTATCAAATAACCATAATCAGCATGAATGCAACCTGGTGACCTGCTTGTTACGATTACATCAGTTGGATGGATGATTTATTAGAGTATGTAAAGAATTACGAAGAAATTTTCTTTTTTGTTTCCTTAGATTATAACATTGATGGCTATCAAACAGAACAAGAGTATTACTCTTGCCAGGAATGGGCCAGTTTGTATACTGAACTTGGAGAATTCGGGAATATTCCGCTTATAATTAATGGTGATCCAGATCATCGAATGTGGCATATGTTTTCAGGTACAGCATATTCAGCTTATGCATTTATAGATCATAATATGGTTGTTAAATATCTTTTAGATTCTCCAAATTTAAATGATTTTAAATATGTTTATATACCATCACTAATAAATTCTATGTATGGTTGTACAGACCAATATGCATGCAACTACAAAAGTAGTGCTGTTTATGACAGTGACGTGTGTTTGTATCAAAATGATTGTGGGGATATAAATTCTGATAACAATATAAATATATTTGATGTTATTTTGTTAGTTAATTTAATTTTGTCTAATTCATATGATTATATTGCTGATATGAATGTGGATAATAATTTGGATATCATAGATATAACTGAATTATTAATGATAATATTAGAATTATAGATTTATTTATTTTTTAAGTCCCATTAAAAAGTTATCTACCGAAGTTTCAATCACTTTTTTCATATCAAAATTTTCTATTTTGTCTGCTCCAAAAACTTGTTGTTGGATTGTGAAAAAATAAAGACTATACATTAAAAGTCGAACATGAATTTTAATATTTATTTTTTCATTATAATTCCAATTTTTAATGTTATTTTTAACTACTTCTTCTATTTTTTTATACACTTCTTCATTAATAATTTTATTAAAAATTTTAAATTGACTTTTTTTGTACATCGATATGTATAAAACTAATTTATATACCTGATTTTGAGTTCGTTGTAAATTTTGGAAGAAACTTATTAAGATTTTTCTAAAATCAGTTTCGTTAGAGATATTTGTAAGATCTATGGTGGTCACAATGGTTAAAAACTTATCACATAGATGTTGTAGTAATTCTTCTTTATTTTTAAAGTGTTTAAAGATTGCCCCCTCTGATATACCTGTTTCGTTTGCAATCTGTTTAGTGCTAATTTTAGGGAAAGGATTTTTATCAATTAACTTTAAAGTATTTAATAAAATTTTTTCTTTTGTTGTAAGTTTCACATTATAAATTTATGATAAAAGAATTACAAATATAAATATAATTAATTTATTTATTTGGAAGTAAGTGATTACTTACTATAGATTTTAAAAAGATTTTTATTTAATAATTAGGAGATTATCATGTCGCGTTTATTTTATATATTATTTTTAAGTTATGCTGTAGCTACTTCAATTTTAGATGCCCAAATAGATGCAATTAATGAGATAGCATTTAAAAAGGGTTACTCTCAGCAAGATTTAAATCAAATTATTTATCAATATGGCGTCCCAACAGTTGCCCAACTAACTCAGCTGCAGGCAGCCGAAGTTATAAATAAACTACAAAATTCATCAAAAGAGGTAAATTTAAAAAAGGATGATTCAAATGAATATAAAACCGTTATATATGATGAAAAACCTATATTAGCTGATGTATTAGAAGTTGGGATGTCAAAATATTTTTATCTAGTTGATGGAAATAGGATACTTGGTACTATTGTAGAGATTAATGATGATATTTGTAATATTAAAACCAAAGAAGGTATCTTAAATATTCCAATGAATGATATATTAGAAGAAACAATTGACCTAGTTAAAACTGATGATACTAGATATAAAGGTCCATTAATTAAAGAAGATCAAGAGTCTTTATTAGTAAGATCTAAGTATGGTGATGTTATAATTTTAAAAAAAGAAGTTCACAGTATGCAAAGATACCATGGTGGGAAACTTTCACCTCAAATTGAATCTAGAAAAACTTTCGAACAGGGAGAGGATGCATTGGTAGCTGTATTTTTTGATCCAAATGCATTTGTTCTTGAACCTAATACTTTTTATTTAAGTGCTATGTCCATAGGTTATGGACTTACTGATCGTTTTATGATGACAACTCAGTTTGGATCAAGTTTATCAAATGATCTCAATCTTCATCCAAAGTTAAGATTAATGCATCAAAAAACATCTACTAAAGAAACAGCATTATCAATTGGTATTGGAATTCATAGAAATTACAAAATTAGAAAATCATTAAGTAAATTTTCTCATAAAATTTATAAAACTGAAAACGGAGATGATTTTAATAAAGAAATGACTCTAAATAAAATAAATATTGAAGGAGAACCTAGCTGTGGTAATAATGAAAGTTCTTGTATAGATCTAGATAATTTCTATGATATGGAAGAAAATAATTTTTATTGGGAATCTTACATTGTTTACAGTAGCAAAAGAAAAAATCCTACAGGAAGAGGTAAGGTTGGATACAGTGTAGGTTTAAAAACAAGTAACATATCACAACATATAAAAAACTCTTATGAATATATTACTAATGATGGTGATACATTAACATTAAATGGTGATAATGTACCTTGGCACTACAGGTTTTATGCAACGTTTGAATATGATTTGCAAAAAAGATTAAAATTTGTTGCATCTATGTATGCTGACAACACAAATAGAGCATTACCTTTTGAAGATGCAATAAGTGATTATTTAGGTGATATTGGTTCTCCTTTTTCATTTGATGCATTAGGAGGAGATCCTGCTACTGTTGATTTTGATTTTGGTTTTACATATTCTGTAAATGAAAATTTTAGAGTTGGACTTCACTTTCAGCAACCATACATTGATATCCATTGGGAATTTTTTGAATTTTAAATATAAAAATAATCCTATAGTGTTTAAATGTTAAATGATTAAAAGGAATGTAAATTATTAATTATCTTATTCCCTTTTTTCTATTAAATTTTATTTACTCTTACTGTGTAACTATAGGTGCTGATATGACAGAGGTTGAGTTTCCGGAAGGAAATTGGATTGTTTTAGCTAATGGTAGTTGGAATGAATGGTCTTGGGGACAAACACTGGAATATAATATCCAAAATGGTTTTTATGAAGGGAGTATATGTGACTTAAATTCTGGTGATTACCAATACGTATATTCTATAACTGGAGACTTTGATAACTGGAGTGGTTGGGGTATGGTAGGTAATGCACCTTTTGGAACGAATTGTGATTATAATCCTGGAGATCAGTGGGGAAACTATGGTTTTAGTATAGAAAATAGTGATATTACATTGGAATATAATAAATGGGGTCAATGTGGTTTAGATGATATTATAAATCAAAGCGAAATATTGTTAAGACCATTTAATGGTCAAATTTTAAATTATATTCACGTACCATTTGAATGGAAACAACTTCCAGATAATGATGGATACACAATTCAAGTATCCAATACAACCTCATTCGATACTATCATTTTTGAAAAAAATGAAGAATCCACTCTTCACTTTGATACAAATAATCTAGATTGGAATCAAAGTTATTTTTGGAGAATCAGACCAAATTATTCAGATGACAATACTGCCGAATGGTCTGATATTGGTTATTTTCAAACAGGTGAGTTTCAATTTGATTTAGAGGCAACTCTTTACGATAGCGTTGATAGTTTAATATTACCCTACACAATTTTTGGTGATTGGAATAATTACAGAACATCTATTATTGATATAGATGGAAAAGAAATTTGGAACAGTGGGAACTTTGGATTCATGCTAAGTCATATTAATGAAAAAGGCCAATTGTTTGGGTCTAGTTCTATTAATTATCCAATTAATAGGGGAATAGAAATAAATTATGATCAAGAAGTTATTTGGTCAGCTGGTATAGCACTAGATCAGCACGAATTTAAAAAAATACCAAATGGGAATTATATGGGTCTTAAATATGTGTCAGAAAATGGACCTATACCATTAGGTGCTTGGACTTCAGCTTTTCAACAATTGGGATATATAGCAGATGGTTTAACTAATGAATTTTCTTATTCAGCTCAAGAAATTGTTGAATTTGATGAGCATACTGGAGAAGAAGTATGGAACTGGAATCCTCATAATTATTTTAGTAAGCTAGATGTTGATCTTTATGGAGGTACTTGGTGGCAATCTTTAGGGAATCTTCACCATGATTGGACTCACTCAAATGCTTTTTATTTCGATGAAAATGAAAATATGATTTATTTGTCATCGAGGCATTTATCAAAGATAACTAAGATTGATTATAATACGAGAGAAATAGTTTGGACTATGGGTCTCCCATCTGAATTTATGTCTTCAGGTGATGATCACATTTGTACAGATTTAAAATTTAGTTTCCAACATCACATACAAATACTAGATAACGGTGATTTGTTGTTTTTCGATAACGGTAATTTAGATCAAACAGTTTTTAATGAGTTAGAAAATACATCAAGAGCAATTAGAGTTAGAGTCATAGATGATAGCTATTGTGAAGTTATCTGGGAATATGAATTACCACCTGATTTGTTTGGTGCTGGTATGGGTAGTGTCCAGTTACTTGATAATGGTAATTATTTTATTAATACAACAGGAGATGGTGGAACCTTAATTGAACTAGATGAAAATAAAAATATTATTTGGGATATAAAATTGGGATTAAATTGGCCATCAGGAAGCGGTTACAGAGCATACAGGGTACCATCATTACATCCGGGGATTTTTAGTATTTATGCGGCTAACTATAAAAGTATCCAAAATAACTCCTATGAAAAAGGTATTGAATTAACAAATTTAGAAAATTTTATAAAATTTACAATTTATAATAAAAGTGGATATAGTCTAGACTATAATTATGAATTTAATAATATAAATGGAGACTCATTTGAGGATATTCAGGATATAGTAAGTATTAATTCAAATTCTAGTATTGATATTTATTTTCACCCAAATAACGATATTGATTCTTTAGAAACTATACAAATTAAAGTTTGGCCTAAAGACCATATATATCTAGAAAAAAATATTTCATTCAATGTTTATTTTCAGGATATTGATTTTGAAATGGGTGATATTAATAATGATTTATTAATTGATGTCATTGATATTTTAATTATTGTTAATCACATTAACGAAAATATTTTAAATGATAACCAAATTATATATGCTGATTTGAATTATGATCAAAATATAGATATTTTAGATATCGTATTAATTATTGATATAATTTTAAATAACTAAAAGGAAAAATATAATGCCATCTTTTGATATAGAAAATACAATTGATATACAAGAAATCGATAATGCTGTGAATACAGTTAAACGAGATATTGCAACTAGATATGATTTTAAGGGAACCGAATCGACTATAGAATTGAATAAAACTGATTTGAAAATTAAAATACAAACAGATACTGAGTATAAGTTACAGGCAATTATTGATATGTTAGAAAATAGATCAATTAGTAGAAAAATATCAGTTAAAACCTATAAATATAACTCAATTGAAAAAGCTTCTGGAAATTCTGTAAGACAAAATGTTGATTTACAATCTGGCATATCAAAGGAAACCTGTAAGAAAATAAACGCGTTTATAAAAACACTAAAATTAAAGGTTAATTCTCAAATTATAGGTGACAAATTGAGGGTATCAGCAAAAAAAATTGATGATTTACAGAACATAATACAAATGGTTAAAGAACAAAATTTTGAAATTCCTCTTCAATTTGTGAATATGAAAAAATAAATTATATGTTTTAATTTTATCAAATAGTATTTATATTTGTACTATTAATTAAATAAATATAGGAAGTTTATAATGAGTGAAGTAAAAGAAGGTACAGTTAAGTGGTTTAATGATGCAAAAGGTTATGGATTTATAACTCCATCAGGAGGTGGAAGAGATTTATTTGTACATATGAGCAATATTCAAATGGATGGTTTTAAAACACTTAAAGAAGGTCAAGCAGTAGATTACAAAGAAGCCAATGGTGAAAAGGGTCCTATTGCTGAAGAGGTAAATCCAAAATAATTTATAGGTTTATCAATTAAAATAAAAACCCCATATTAAATGGGGTTTTTATTTTGTGTAAAATTTTTAATTGTCTGTATAAATAAATTATCATATTTATTAGCTATTTTTCCCCAAGCAAATTTTTCAATACAATTTTTATAGTATTTACTAGTCATTGGTTTATTAATAAAATTTGTAATTTTATTATATAATTCATCTTCATCCTTATAAAAAAGTGATGGTGCATTCCTGAATAACTCAATATATGATAGTCTTTTGGGAAGTATTGGAGTAACATTACAATATGCTGCTTCAACAATACTTATACCAAAAAAATCTTGAATTGAAGTCACAGGTAAAATATCAGATTTCCATAGCCATTTGGCATAATCTTCAAATGATTTACAATAACCAATATGTAAAATTTCATTTTTAAAAGTTTTTCTAGCTTCAGTAAATTCAGGCATTTCTGTATTAAATTCTTCTCCAACTATTACTAAATTGAATTTTATATTATTCTTTTTTAGTCTTTCTAGACAATTGAAAAATGATTTTGGATTTTTATCATATTCCCACCTGTGGTTCCAAAGAATAATTGGAATATTATTTTTTTGTTTTAATTTATATTTATCAAACTTATTGTAATCAATTCCTAAATACGTTACTAAGGATTTTGCTTCTATTTGTTTTATGCTTGATTCATTCTTATTATCAGGGAATTGATTTAAAAATACTTTTAATGCTTTAATAAATGAATCTAAGTGAAATTTTGAATTAAATAGATTTAGATCACTTTTTAACGCGGTTGTATAATTAATAAAACCATAGTGATGATCTCTTCCTTTAATTTTATCTCTATCTTTAGTTGACCAAGGATATGTTAATTGATTTTCGTGAAAAAAAGTAATTATGGGACATTTTATATTTGTAAAGGAGCAAAATACCGGAAGATTTAACATATCAGATGTAATAATTAAGTTGGGACTTTTATCTCTAAATAGATTGTTGAACCTTTTAGCTAGAGTTAATGCGCCTCCGTGCATTCGCCATTTCCAATAAATACCTTTTAAACTTAGTATTTCTATTTTGTGGCCTGAATGTTTTTGATATTCTTCGCACCATTGTTTATGTGAACCACTATAAAATGGTTCAATTATACAGATATTTAATCTTTTATTGACCATTTCCCTAATAAGTTATAAATGATTGGTATAAAAATTTAATTTATAAAACCTAATTAGTGATAAGTTTGACAATTTTCGCACCACTCAAGTTCTTTTCCATCTTCAGTTGATAGAGGCTTTTGAACCATTGTATAAATTGTTATGCCAATGAAAAGAATGCCAACGGATAAGAAAAGAATATTTACAAAATTGTAATTTGTTTTTTTTTGTTCGATTTTACCGCAGCAATTTTTATATTTTTTATTACTTCCGCATTCACATTTATTATTTCTATTAATTTTCATAAATTAAGTTAACATAAATTAATGTAATTATTCAATTTTATAATAAAAATCATTTTAATGAAAAATAAATTAATAACCTTTATAATTTTAGTTTTACTGACAGCTAATTGCCAGATGAATCATAAAAAAATAATAAATGAAAAAACATATAAGTTAATTTGGCAAGAAGATTTTGCAACACCTATCAACAAGGATATATGGAACTTAGAAGAGAGGGATGCCGGCTGGGTTAATAATGAATTACAGGCTTATACATCTAGATCTGAGAATTTAAATATAGATAATAATTATTTGATTATTACTTCTCTTAAAGAACGATATAAAAATGCTAATTATACTTCTGGCCGGTTAAATACTCAAAATAAATTAAATTGGGAATATGGCTATTTTGAAATTAAAGCAAAATTTGATTTGCAACAGGGCACTTGGCCTGCAATTTGGTTGTTGAGTGAAAAAATTACATCTCTTGGATGGCCAAAATGTGGTGAAATTGATATTATGGAACATGTGAACAATGAAAAAAAAATATATGGTTCATTGCATTCTGAAAGATACAATCATATGTTGGGGAATAATTTAGGAAATTCTTTTAAACTCGATGAATTAGCTTCCGAATTTAATATATATGGTTTAGAGTGGACGAAAGATTTTATTAAATGGTATGTTAATGACAAACCATTTTATACTGTTAATAAAAAAGATTTTTTTGGGAATGATTGGCCCTATGATGGTAAGTATTTTTTAATAATTAATCAAGCAATTGGAGGTGATTGGCCAGGTAGTCCATTAGAAACCTTTGATTCTTCAAAATTTTTAATTGATTGGATAAAAGTATATAAATAAAAAGGAAAATATGAAAGCTAAAATAAACACTAATAAGGGAACTATTGAAATTGAACTGCATGTTGATAAAACACCATTAACAGTAGCAAACTTTGTTAATTTATCAAAAAAAGATTATTACAAAAATATAAAATTTCATAGAGTAATTGATGATTTTATGATACAAACAGGATGTCCTCTTGGTACTGGTACAGGTGGTCCTGGATATTCTTTTAAAGATGAATTTCATCCTGATTTGAAACACGATAAACCTGGAATAGTTTCTATGGCAAACGCCGGACCTGGAACTAATGGTAGCCAATTTTTTATTACTCATTTAGAAACTCCTTGGTTAGATAATAATCATTCAGTTTTTGGTTGTGTCTTAAATCAATCAAGTCAAGACGTTGTCAATAGCATTGTACAGGGAGATAAAATTAATTCAATTGATATTGAGGGTGAATTACCTGATGATGATTCTATACAAAAACAAATTAGTGAATGGAATAAAAGCCTAAAATAGTACATAATGAAATTTTTATATCTTGCAGAAAGCAACATAGAAGCTCAGATTATAAAGCACAAACTTCAACAGCAAAATATAAAATCATATATATCTGGCGGTAATCTGCATATTGCTATTGGAGAATTACCAACAAGCGAATTGTACGTTAAAATGTATGTTGATAATAATGATTACGAAGATGCGTTAGTTTTTATAAAAGACTATAAAAAAAAAATAGAAGAACAATTGAATACAAAATGGAGTTGTTCTGAATGTAATGAAACCAGCCCTTATTCAATATCTACCTGTTGGAATTGCGGATTTGAAAGATTATGATATAATTTTATCATAGACCTTTTAAAATTAAATAAAATTTTTTAAATTATCTTTGCAGAGGGGGGGAGAGAACTATTTTGTTTAATTTTATATTTAACTTATCTTTTTGTGTTTTTTTATTTTTATCATTGATAAAAGCACAATCTACAACAGACATCAATCAAAATTGTATTGATCTCTATCATGACAATATCAATAACGATTGGACCTGTAATTATGGAGAGTTCGATAATATTACTTCATCAAAAATGATTCATACTTATGATGGAGGATATATTCTAACTGGGACTGAAAAGCCAGGAGATTCTAGTGATATCTACCTATTGAAATTAGATGCAGACGGTGATGTAGAATGGTACAAAGTTTATGGTGGAAATGGTAGTGATGCAGCAAATTCTGTTATAAAAGTAAATGATGGGTATGTAATTATAGGATCAACAAGATCTTACAGTGGTAATGACGATATATGGATAATCAAAACTGATTTAGATGGTTATACTTGTGATTATTCAAATAATGGATCCTGTTCGAATCTAAATCAATGGGTACAGATCTATGATTATGATCAAAATGGCAATAATCAAATTGGTAGAGATGCTGTTTGGTCAAATATAAATAATGAATATGCAATTTTAACTCAAATGTACAACTCAGAAAATTCAAGTTATGATATAGGATTGTATATACTTGATGAATATGGTAACGAAGTTCATTCAAGATTGTATGGAGATATATCAACAGCTTCAGAAAATGATATTGGATATTCAATCATTGAGGATGTGAAAAATATGAATAATGGTTACATCATTACAGGCTATACATTATCCTATGGAAATAAAAATCCAGGAGATCTTTGGGTATTTAAAGTTAACAATGATGGACAATCATGTTTTCAAAATGAGGGCAATTGGCATCAGTATAACGAAATATGTAATGAAGATGATTTCTATGATTACAACTCTAATAATATTTTTGATACAAATGACACTTACAGATTTAATGTTAACGATAACTGTAATGGAAATTGTTTAGATACTTTAAACGGTACTTGGGCTAAAACTTACGGGGGTTTGGGGACTGATTATGGTTTATCAATTAATCATTCGCAAGATTCAAGTTCATTTATTATTACTGGCTTTACTAACTCATTTTCAAATGATTATAACCTTTGGCTTTTAAATATTGATCCATCAAACTTAGATAATCATTGTAATTATAATTTTGTTGAAAAATTAACATATGATTTCAACAGCAATGGTGAATATGATTCAAACGATCTTTTCCAAGATGATAATGACAATGAGATTTGGGATAATTATTATGGTCATTGTGAAAATTCTGAACAATTTTATGATACTAATGATAACGGAACTTATGATTTTGAAGAAGAATTTATTGATTGTGGTATAGATTTAGATAATAATCCAATATGTAGTGATGAGGTTGGTTGGCAGAGTAGTTTTGGTAATGGCACTTGGGATGATGCGGAAGAATTGATTGATTTAAACGGCAATAATATATGGGATAATGCGGAAGACTTTATAGATGAAAATGGAAATGGTGTATGGGATTTATATAATGATAATTGGTTCAAAATTTATGGAAATGATTTAGATGACGGAGGTAGATCAGTNTCATCNNCATTAGATGGNGGATATATTATAGCTGGNGAATCTTTNAATGAATATAANACTGCATATGACTCATGGATTTTAAAAACTGACACTTATGGAAACTTAATTTGGGACTTAAAGATTGGTGGAGATAAAGATGATTTCTTCAATTCTGTTTTAGTTGATATAAATGGTAATGGTTATACTTTATCAGGAGCATCTATTTCATATAGCCAAAATGAAAATTATAATATATTAGTAACTAAACTTGGTACGGATGATTGTTCTTGGATGGGTGATAATGCTCAAATTGATGAATGTGGTGTATGTTGTAACTGCGATGAGAATACTGATGATTGTACAGAAGAATTCATTTGCTCATATTATAACTCACCAGATGAATATGGTGGAGCATATGATTGCAATGGTAACTGTTTTGGTAATGCATCTGTGGATGAAAATCATTCATATTCAGTAGGTGAAGAATATATTGATGATAATAACAATGGTGAATATGATATTGGCGAAGAGTTTACTGATTGTAATGATGATTTTACATTGTGTGATGGAATGGAAGGATGGACAGATGATATGGGTAATGNTGAATGGGATTTTAATTCTTCAGCTCATTGTTGTNNTNATATTGATAGAGATANTTGTGGNGAATGCTTTGGTGACAATGTAGGNTGTGCTGATATTATAATAAATGAAATAATGAAGAACCCATNTTATGTNANTGATTCNCAAGGAGAATGGTTTGAATTGTATAATAACGANNANACTGATAGATCACTTAAAAATTGGAAAATATCAGATGATAAAGATAATCCATTAGAAGAATTTATAATTGATGAGGATTTAATTATTCCAGCAAANGGTTATGTGGTAATAGGTAATAATGCTGANTTTTCAACCAACGGTGGAATTAATATAGATTATGAATATGCGTATTCAGATTTTACGCTTTTTAATGGTGCAGATAAAATTTTGCTGATGTCAAGGAAAAGTAACTTAAGCTATATTGTAAGAGATAAATTAGAGTGGGGTCTTGATTCTTTTGAAGATGAGGGGTATTCTTATGCTCTAAAAAATACTGAAAATTTTATTCCATACTGTGAAATTGAAGAAGAAAAATGCTTTGATGGAGATCAATTAGTATCAGATTATACTGATTCAGTAATGTGTATAGAAAATGGTTTGACTTGGGGTATTGCTCAAAATGAAATACAATGTGGAAATATATGTGATTTAGATGAATATAATTGTCAGATTGATCATTGGATTGAATTATCAGTATATAATGATGATTTGGAAAATTGGACTAAATCTAAAAGATTAAACGGAAATGGTATTTGGGATGATGCTGAGCAATTTACTGATGAGAATGGAAATGGCATTTGGGACAGNATTGAAGAATTTATTGATAAAAATGGGAATGGCATTTGGGATGGTGCTGAGCAATTTACTGATGAGAATGGAAATGGCATTTGGGATGATGCAGAAGAATATATAGATGAGAATGGAAATGGTATTTGGGATAACAATGAATTTTATATAGATAAAAATTGCAATGGTTATTGGGATTCNGCTGAGCAATTTATAGATTGTGCTTCAATTAATAGTGATTTCTCAATATGTTCTATTGATTCTTTATGGCAAGATACTTTAGGTAATGGTATATGGGATGATGCTGAAGAATTTTTTGATTTAAATGGTAATAACATATGGGATGACGCTGAAGAATTTATAGACTGTGGCTTAGATAATTATAATAACTTAATATGCAGTGACGATATTAGTTGGCAGAGTAGTTTTGGTAATGGCACATGGGATAACGCAGAAATATTTTTTGATTGTCAAATTAATAATTTATCATTTTGCGAGAATAATGAAAATTGGATTCCTGGATTAGGTAATGGTATTTATGATGAAGGTGAACCNTTCATTGATGAAATTTTATATCCTGGAGATTATAATTCTAATAAAATGCCAAATTTTGATCCAAAGGTAAATGTTTTGATTGATGAAATAAATTTTTCTTACGTAATGATAAATGATAGCAAAATTTTAGATTTTTATATTACCAATGAAGGNTACGGTGATTTAATTATAAAAAATATNNCTNTNATATCCTTAAATGATGAAGTATTTGAATGTATCNTAGATGGAGTTTCTTGCAATGTAAACGATGATAATGAACATATATTGTTTTATGGAAATAATGATACATTAAATATTCAAATATCTTTTTCACCAAATGAAATTGAGACAAATTCAAATATATTATATTTTGAAACAAATGATTACGACAATTCATTTAANCAAATACAAATTTCAGGACAAGGTTATGAGTCCCAACCAATTATTGATGTTGACTCTATTTTGGAGTTTGATGATTATAATGAATCAAAATCTTTGAATATTAAAAATACAGGACAAGAAATATTGAATATTGAAGAAATAAATTTTATTAATGATAATTTTTATTCTTCATTTATTTTTGGTTCTATATTACCTAGCGAAAATATCAATATTGATATTAATTATAAGCACACAAATGACACGATTACGTGCGGTTTGGTAGATACTTTAATAATTTACAGTAATTATCAAGCTGAACAGTTTAGTGATTTAAATAATAACGAACAATGGGATTATAATGAACCTTATGTTGATATAAACGCAAATTTGCAATGGGATTCTGGAATCGTAACATCAGTCATACTATCATTATCTAACGATGAAAGTATAAATTACGAAATTATGTCTTTTGATCTTAATGGTGATTCAAATATTGACGTTATTGACGTTATTAACCTCGTTGATATTATTTTAGGTTTTTCTGAATTGCAAAATGGTGATTATAATAATGATGGCAATATAGATATCATTGATATTACAGTTTTAATGGATTATATATTGTCTAATTAGTATTAATAGTTACTTCTAATTCAATATCATCTAAAATTGCTTTATCGCCAATGCCAGATGCATATTTTATGTCCCACAGCGTTCTATCAAAAGATAATTTGATAACAGCATTATACTTATCGTTTGATCGATTGATTTTACCTGAAAATTCAATTTGATTTGTAATGTTTTTAATAGTTAAATCTCCAATAAATAAATATTCCTGATCAGTTTTCATCTCNCTACTTTTTATATTTAAATATGCATAAGGATATTTTTCTACATCAAAAAAATCTTCATTTTTCAAATGATTAACTAAACTTCTATTAGATCTTTCCTTTTTTATATCATCTACAGTTATTGAATTCATATCAACTTTAAATTGACCACTTAAAACTGTGTTATCTTTTATTTGTATTTTACCATAAATAAATTTAAGAAATCCGTTGTGGCTCTTAAAAATTTTTCTACCAATCCAAAAGATTTTACTATTTTTAAGGTCAATATCATATGATTTACTTCCTTCAATTAAAGTAGNGTTGACATTTAAAAAGTTATTTTCTTCTATAATTATTTCTTTTGGTTTAACTGAACTTGTTTTTGTTTCATTACTTTGACAGGATATAAATAATANCGATANTAATAAATAATATTTCATTGTTTTCCTTATAACATTAAAGTATTATGTAAAATGTATTTTAATTTATAATATAAAATAATGAAAAAGAAACCACATTTAATTAATTTAGCTTTATATCTTTCAATTTTTACAATTGCATATAATATTATTGAAGGTTTGATATCGATTTATATTGGATATAATGATGAAACTTTAGCCCTTTTAGGATTTGGAGTAGATTCTTTTGTTGAGGTTTTTTCTGGTTTTGGAATACTTAATCTNTCCTTGCTAATGAAGTTTAATAAAAAAATTGATTTTTCAGAAAAAATGGCATTAAAAATAACTGGTTTNTCATTTTATTTTTTAACATTAGGTTTATTAATAACTTCTTTAATTAATATTCTAAATTCACATGAACCTGTAACAACAAAATGGGGTATTATTATTTCTTTGATTTCATTGTCAATTATGTGGTATTTAATTAAAAGAAAAAAATATGTTGGAAATGAACTTAATTCTGCNGCCATTATAGCTGATGCTAAATGTAATATTGTATGTATGCAATTATCTTTAGTGTTGTTATTTTCTAGTCTATTTAATCATTACTTGAATATTGGTTATTTTGATTCAATTGGAGCTTTGGTTATTGCTTATTTTTCTTTTAAAGAAGGAAAAGAAGCATTCTTTAAATCAAACAATAATGGCTCTTGTTGTTAATGAAGTGCAACATAAATAAATTAGCTAAATTATGACAATCGAACTTAGTTTAATTGATAAACATTTTTATCATAATTGGTTATCTGTTATTACAACAATAATTACTATTTGTATTGGATTTTATGGGATTAAATTAAGAAATATAAAAAAAATTAGATTCTTTTCTTTTTGTCTAATTGGCTTTTGTTTAATACAAGAAATTTTTGATTACGTTAACAGAATATTTTTAGATAAAAGTTATATATTCTCTATTCAACAAGATTTACCCTTTCTTCAATTTTGTCAAATAAGTTTTTATTTCTCTTTATTATGTATTTATTTTTCCCTAAAAAAAATATCAATTTATAAAAATTATAATTTAAATCAATTTTTTTTTGATGTATCTTTTTTGCTTGGATTTTCAGGTGCTTTTCAAGGAATTATTACACCAGATTTCACTAGCATAAATAATTTATTAGGNGTTTTTTGTATACAAATGCAACATAGCCTTATTATCATAAACATTATTTGGCTTATGACAGCATTTAATTACAGGTTAAGATTTAAGGGCCTATTATTTACTTATTTGCTAATCAACTATATTGCTCCTTTAGCATTATTTTTAAATAAAATAATNGGTGTAAGTNTTAATGGAGANACTGCTAATTATTTTTATGTTAATAAACTTCCAGAAGTNGATAATTTTTTTCTAAACCTTGTTTCANATCACCCNTCACCTGACTATATATTATTTATACAACCTGTTTTTATATGTTACTTTATAGTCCTATACATACCATTTTTTATTTATGATAAATTCAAGAAATAATAATATATTAAATTACTTTTTATTGTACACAAAGGAATAAAATGGCACCAAGTGATATACTTCTAAATATTGGTTATTTAACAATACTATTAGCTTTAACAATTAAAGAAATTTTTTGGTTAAGAATTACGATGACTATTGCTCAAGCTATTATTTTAGTTGGTAATTTGGCTTTTAGTGATAATTATACTACAGCATTTTGGAATGGTATTTTTATGACAGTTAATATAGTTCAAATTGCTTGGTTATACTATGAAAGAAGACCAAGATTAATTCCAGATGAATATAAAAATATTTATGATACAATATTTAATATGTTTACTCACAAAGAGTTTTTATATTTAATAAACTTGTCAAAAAAAATAACAAAAAGTTCGGAAATAATAATTCAAGAAGGTGAAAGACAAAATAATTTATTATTGATTCTTGATGGAAGTGCAAGTGTTTCAAAGGAAGGGAAAAAGATTGCCATATTAACCAAAGGTCAATTTATATCTGAACTAAGTTTTATAACGGGAGAACCTGCTTCAGCAAACGTAGTAGCAGATAAAAAAATAACTTATTTATCTTGGACACAAGACGAGCTTAATGTATTTAAAAAAACTAATCCAAGTTTTTACAGTAAATTCCATAATATTTTAACAACAGATATTGTAAAAAAAATAACAGGGTAAAATGCATTCATTTTTTAAAAATAAATTTTGGTTAATATCTGCGCCTCGTTATGCAGTTTTATATTTTGTATTATCTGTTTTAGCAGCTGGTTTTTTTTATGTTACCGGAGAATATAGTATTAAAAATAATTTTCTTAGTCAATTAGGACAACTCTATGTATTTAAAAATTTAAATATAATTTCATTTTTAATATTTAATATTTCTTTGATTATTATGGGCCTTGTTTTATCTATGTTCTATATTAATTTTTTTTATTTATTTAAATTAGAGTTCAAACATAATTTTATTTTAAAATTGCTACTATTTTTTGGTGTGATTTCTGGTTTTTGTTTTTCTGGTGTAGGAATCTTTCCAACCGATATTGCATTTAAATATCATATTTTCTTTGCTGACACTGCTTTTTATAGTTTATTAGTTGTGAGTATCATCCAAACATATATTATTTTTAAATCTAACTTTTTGTCTAATCAATATTCGATGGGGTATTTAATTTTTTGTATTTTTTTAGTTTTTTATGTCAGGTTGTTAATCTTTGGTGGCGATCCAAGCATAGGCATGCCTAAAGGCTATTATCAATCAAATCATGTGTTATCGCAAAAATTAATTGTATTGACAATATTAATTGCAACTCTACATCAAACTTTAGGAATAAGAAAATTTCTAAATGATAAAGAAATTAATTATTAATAAAATATAACTTCATGTTTTACATAATTATTATTTGAGTAATAAAACTTTGCTGAAAAAAGTTTATTTTTACTCAACCAAGGAATGAATATTTTATCACCTTCCCACATATTTAAATTAAGTAAATCTGAATCATCAATCCACTTTAGATTTCCTTCGTCTGAATCAATTAAATCACCACTAAATTGATTAGCTGTAAATACAAATACTAACCAGTCTTCTATATTGTCAAATTTAGGAAAAGTAATTATTCCTTTTAAGGAGGGAGTTTTAATATTAAGGCCAGATTCTTCTTTAATTTCTCTAATAACACATTCTTCTGGAGATTCACCTGGAATTAATTTACCTCCAAGACCATTCCATTTATTTTTATGCATATCATTTTCTTTTTTTACTCTATGAAGCATTAATGTCTTATTATTTTTTTTTATATAGCAGAGTGTTCCAATTTTCATATTTTAATTTTTATTGTTTGTTTAATTTCCAATCATAATCATTATATTTTAATTTAAATTTTAAGAAATCACTTTTATTTATTTTTTTCTTATCAATCAAAAAATAGTAAATGAAATCATTAATATTTACATATTTTTTATTAAAATCATTTTTATACCATTTAAAAATTTTATTTAAATAAATGAGTTTATTTTCACTATCAATTAAAACATTTTTTGAATTATTAATAAACTTTAAAGTATTTGTATTTAATTGATTATCTAAAGAATCTGGATTGTAAATGTTATTTTGTAATATAGGACAACTATTTGAAGCGCAATTGATTGCAAAATGAACCCTTGGATCAAAATACTTTTTTCTTAAAATTTTATTTTCTATATCGTAAAGTGAGTATTTTTCACCACCTATAATAAACTTTTTTAAAAAAACAAAATGATCAACTAAATGTATATCTAAAATATTTTTATTTGGATTGTCTATGATTATTTTAATAGCCAGAGCATTATATACATTAATCCAGTACGCTTTTTTATGATTTTTTGTTTTAAAAAGATTTGGTTTGTTCATTGGGCTGTTATATTTTATAAAGAATAAAAAATCATTTAAAATTTCTTTATTCGAGCGCAATGCTTCATAATTGACTTTCCCATTATCATCTACATATGTATTTAGAATGGTATCGTAATTATTAAATTGGTTATTAAATTCAATATTTTCAGAAAAAGAAATATTAAAATTGAAAAACAATATGGTTATTATGAAAAAAATTTTATCTCCTACTTTAATCTAATTTATATATGTTAAAATACTAATTTAAAATATTAATTTCATTATTAAATTATTATAATAAAATTGCTATGTCATATACAAAATTAATTTGGATATTTTACTTCATTCTAATACTTTTTTTTAGATATTCATATCAAGGAAAGATTGCAATATTAATTTATTCAATACTATTAGCCTTGATTACAATTGTTAATTCAATTAAATCTCGAAATGAGTGGAGAGAAGTTGCTGAAGAATATCACGAAGGTAAAGAAAAATAAGCCATGTCGCTTTCAATAAAAAATATTATCTCTTTAAATGATGAGCTTGGAATTAGTTGGTCAGATAAACAAGAAACCTATTTAAAGTATTCTACTTTAAGAGATAATTGCCCTTGTGCAAGCTGCTCAGGAGAACATGATATTTTTGGAAATAAATACATAGCGCCTAATAAAACTAAAAATCAATCATCATATACCATAGAAAAAATAACCAAAATTGGTCATTATGCAATTAGAATTTTTTGGAAAGATGGTCATGCTGAAGGATTATTCACATATGATTTGTTAAGGAAATTAAAATGATAAAAAAAAGTAAATCAATTAANGTTTTTAATAAGCCATTGGTAGATTGTTGTAATGATCCATTAACAGGATTTTTTAGAGATGGTCAATGCAATACTTGTAAAGAAGATTTTGGTATGCATACTGTATGCGTTCTAATAACTGAAGATTTTCTCATTTTTAGTAAATCAGTTGGGAATGACTTATCTACACCTAATACAATGCATAATTTTAAGGGTTTAAAACCAGGTGATAAATGGTGTTTATGTGCGTCTAGATGGAAGCAAGCACATGACGCGGGTTTTGCTCCACCTGTCTATTTGGAATCAACACACTTAGATACACTAAAAATAATAGAATTTAATTTATTGCAACAATTTGCNATCAACTAACACACAAATTATCTATTTGTATTGCTAAATTTACGCATTTTGTTGTTACTCCATTTAGTTCAACTGAACCTATTTTAATTTCTACTTGGTTAAAGTTTANATTGATTTCTGGATGATGGTTTAATGAATTTGCTNTATTNGCAATTTCGTTTACAAATTTTATTGACTCTGAAAAATTTTTGAGTTCATATGTTTTTTTTAATTTTTTATTATCATAATCCCATCCTTTTTTTGATATAGATTTTTGAATTTCATCTATTGATATTAACATTCATTTCTTCCTTATTTTTGTTTTTGACAATTATAACAAATATGTGTGCCTCTTTGCGACACAATTATTTTGGTGATAATTTCATTGCATCTTAGACAGTTCATATTACTACGTCCATATACATATAATTTTTCACCATAATTACCTTTTTTATTTTTATCAAAATAAAAGTTGATTATAGTAGTTCCTTGAAATTTAATAGCTTTTTTTAAAATATTCACTATTGCATTATGTAACTTTTTTACATCATTTTTAGAAAGTTTTGATGCGATGGTTAATGGGTGTATTTTTGATTTCCATAGAGATTCATCAATATAAATATTCCCTAAACCAGCTATGAAGCTTTGGTCAAATAATAATGATTTTATCATTCTTTTTTTATAGGAAAGCTTTTTGTATAACCATTCTTGAGAAAAATTAACAGACAAGGGATCAATTCCAATTTTTTCATTTAACCAGCTTAAATTTTTACTGTAGTAAATTCTTCCAAATTTTCTTACGTCATCAAAAATAAGATAATTATTTTTTTNAAATAAAAATTTTGCAGATATATGTTTTTTGGTATAGTCTTCATTAAANANTAATTTNCCAGTCATTCTTAAATGAATAGATATAAAACCATCATTTAATTCAATAACAATATATTTACCAATTCTTTTTATATTTTTAATAATTTTTGTTGTTATATAGTTATTAAAATCTTTTATTGATATTTTATGAAATACATTAAGATACCCATTGGGATTTTCAACAGATATAATAGTTCTTCCAATCAGTTTATTTTTTAAACTGTTAACTACAGTTTGTACTTCTGGTAATTCAGGCATATTGAATAATATTTTATTTAAAAATTTATATATAATTTGGTACTTTTTAGTATGAAAAATAAAACATTTAAAGTTTTAGGTCTTATGTCTGGAACTTCAATGGATGGGTTGGATTGCTGTCTATGTGATTTGTATATTGATAATAATTATAATTTTGATTATAAAATTATTGATTGGAATACTTTTCCATATGAATCTAGTTTAATTGATCAAATTAAAATGAATATTACAAATCCATTGCAAACACATTCCTTAAATGATAAGATGGGTAAAATTTTTTGCGACTTAGTCATAGATTTTTTAAAAGGTAGAAAAATTGATTTGATTGGTTCGCATGGACAAACAATTTTACATATTGACAAAAAATTTACNCTTCAGGTAGGCAATCCAAAGTATTTACATGAAAAAATAAATGTTCCAATAGTTTATAACTTTAGAGAAAAAGATATTATCAATGGAGGTAATGGNGCTCCATTAATGCCATTCCTAGANTGGTTACTTTTTAAAAATTCAAAAATAGATACTTNTACTTTAAATATTGGTGGGATATCTAACTTATGTAAAATTTCATATAAAATTAATCAACATGATGTTCTTGGTTTTGATACAGGGCCTGGTATGGCTTTAATAGATGAGTTTGTAAAAAAAATATGGAATGAATCAATTGATTATAATGGGAAATATTNTNCAGATGGAAAAATTATTACAAAATTAGAAAATGATTTATTATTNCATCCTTTTATTATTAGTAAACCGCCTAAATCAACAGGAAGAAATGAGTTTGGCACAAAGATGATTGAAGAAATTTTACAGAAATATAGTTATTTAAAAAATGTNGATATATTAAGAACTTTAGTTAGTTTTACAGCTAAATCAATATGGATTAACTTAAAGAAATATCTTAAATTTAGTAGAAGAGCATCTGTAATTTATATTAATGGTGGCGGCTTCCATCATCCCATTTTAATGAAGGATTTAAAAAAATATATAAAAATTAGTATGTTTGAAGATCTACAAAATCTTGGGATACATTCTGATAACAAAGAATCTCTTTTAATAGCAACGCTTGCATTATCTAGATACTTAAATATACCTTCGAATATGAAAAATGTCACTGGATCAAAGGGTGATATTTGTTTAGGAAACATTTTGATTGGAGGAAAANTTTATGAATGAATTTATTTTTAGAGAATACGATATCAGGGGAATAGTAAATGAAGATTTCCCAGAAAAGGTAGTCTATAATCTTGGAAGAGCCTTTGGAACTTTTGTAATAAATAATAATAAGAAAAATATAATTGTTACTGGTGATATTAGGTTAACTACACCAAATCTCAAAAATCAATTCATTAAGGGTTTGTTATTTTGTGGTGTAGATGTAATTGATGGTGGAATTGTACCAACACCTACAAATTATTTTAGTATGTACGAATATGATTTTGATGGTGCAGTACAAATAACAGGCAGTCATAATCCATCAGATTATAATGGGTTTAAGCTATCTTTTAATAAAAAAGCATTTTATGGTAAACAAATTCAAGAACTAAAAAATATAATTTTAAATAATAAATTCATAAAAGCTCAAAAGGGTACTTTGGGTAAAAAAAATATTATTCCTGATTACAAAAAAATGTTGTTAGAAAAAATAAAAATTTCTAGACCATTAAGTGTTGCAATGGATTGTGGTAATGCTTCAGGTTGTCTAGTCGCTCCAGAGATTTTTGAAGATTTAAAAATTAATACAACAAAACTATATTGCAATGTTGATGGTACATTCCCTAATCACCATCCTGATCCAACTGTAGATAAAAACCTTGATGTCCTTGTTAAAACTATAAAAAATAATCATTATGATTTTGGTGTCGCATATGATGGAGATGCAGATAGAATTGTAGTAGTTGATGAGAAAGGTAATATCATAAGGTCTGATATTTTGATGGCAATTTTCTTACCTGAACTTATAAGTAAAGGTGATAAGATTATTTATGATGTAAAATGCTCTAAATCTCTTGAAGATGAAATTACTAGATTAGGAGGCAAACCAGTAATATGGAAAACTGGTCACTCATTAATTAAGGATAAAATGTATAGAGAAAAATCTAAATTTGGTGGAGAAATGAGTGGTCATATATTCTTTGCAGATAATTTTTATGGTTTTGATGACGCAATTTATGTATCTCTAAGGTTAGCACAGCTATTATCTAAACAAAATAAAACTTTATCTCAAATTATAAGTAAAATTCCAAAATATTTTTCAACGGCTGAGTTACGCTTTGATTGTAAAAATGATGAAGAAAAATTTAAAATTTCTAAAAAAGCACTCAATTATTTCCAAAAGAATTATCAATGTGATACCATTGATGGAGTAAGAATAAACTTTCAAGATGGATGGGGTTTAGTTAGAGCATCAAATACTCAACCAGTTATTGTATGTAGATTTGAAGCTAAAACAGAAGATAAAATGCATGTCATTAAAAAAGAAATTTTAAATAAATTGAAAGAATTTGGAGATATTAAACTTGAATTTTGATAATTTAATTAATGATTATGAAAATCTTATAAACAAAAAATTAAAAACTGTTTATAAAAATGGTCCAAAATCTTTAGTTGAAGTTTTTAATTATGTGATAAATTCAGATGGGAAAAGAGTTCGTCCGATTTTAACTTTATTAACAAATCATGTATGTAAAGGTAATATTGAAAATGCATTACCAGCTGCCCTATCAATTGAAATGTTTCATGATTTTACGTTGGTTCATGACGATATAATGGATGATGATAAAGTAAGGCGTGGTTTAAAGACTGTACATGAAAAATGGGATTTAGGGACAGGTGTTTTAACTGGAGATTTAATCTTGTCGGTTTCATTGAATAATTTGATTAAAAATTATCAAAATAATTCAAATGTAGTAAAGATTTTTACGAAAGGTTTGCTTGCTGTATGTGAAGGTCAAGCTCTTGATAAAGAATTTGAAAGTAAACAGAAAATTTCAATTACTGAATATATGAAAATGATTGATTTAAAAACTGGATATTTGTTAGGGATGTGTACAGAAATTGGAGCTGTTACAGCTGAAGTAAACAATTATGATGCCAGGAAGTTAAGAGAATATGGTATACTTTTGGGAAGAGGTTTCCAAATTCAAGATGATTATTTAGAAATATTTTCTGATTCTAAAAAAATGGGTAAAAGTTTACAAAGTGATATTATGCTTAATAAAAAAACATTTTTAATGATTTTAGCTAATTTAAAATGTCCAAAATTAATACAAGATGCAATCGAATTATCAAAAAAAGATTTTAATAAGGGTATAGATTTAGTAAGAAAATTATTAGTAGAAAAAGGAGTAAAGAAAGAAACCGAATGTAAAATAAATGAAATTTTTTCTGAAGCTAATAAAATCCTAAATGACTTAAATTTTGATACATCTTTTTTACATTCTTATTCAATGCATATTTTAAATAGAAGGAGATAAATTGACATTTAACAAGGACAATATTAAAGCGATTGATAAATCTGATATGAAATTATCAATTGAATCTTTCCCAGATCAAATAAATGAAATGATTATCAAATATGATTCATATGTATTGAAGAACGAATATAAAGATATTAAAAATGTAGTTATTTTAGGAATGGGTGGATCTGCAATTGGTGCTGAGATATGTATGTCTATTATTAAAAACGAGTATACTATTCCAATTTTTGTCAATAGAAATTATAATATCCCTAATTGGATTAGTGCCAATACATTAGTTATTGCTTCTTCCTATTCTGGAAATACAGAAGAGACAATTACAGGTTATGAGCAAGCTTGCAAAAAAACTAATAATGTCATTATTATATCAACTGGAGGAACTTTAACTAAAATAGCAAAAAGAAATAACCACGATATATTGCAGATTCCTAAAAACTATCAACCAAGGGCTGCTGTTGGGTTTTCTATGATGGCTGTATTTTTCTCATTAATTAGGACGAGGCTAATTAGCTATAATGTTATTCAAAAATTAGATTCAATAACCAATATACTTAAAAAATATTCATTAGAATTGTCCAAATATAATAATAATAACGAAGCATTAAGATGGGCAAAAATTTTATCAAATAAAATACCAGTTATTTATGGAAGTTCCAGTACAACTGAAATAGTAGCATTAAGGTTCAAAGGTCAGTTACAAGAAAATTCAAAGATGATTGCTTTTCATAATCTTCTTCCTGAAATGAATCATAACGAAATTGAAGGGTGGTATGATAATGAAAATCTAATTGTAATATGGCTCAAAGATAAAGATGATATTAGCCAAATTGAAAAGAGAATTAGTATTACAAAAAAAATATTAGAAAATTCAAATATTGTTAACAAAATATTAGAAGTAAGTGGTGAAAACTTTACTGAAAGATTTTTAAAGTTTATAATATTAACTGATTGGATTAGCTATTATTTAGCAATTTTAAATAAGATAGATCCATCGCCAGTAGAAAAAATACAAAAATTAAAAGAGCTATTAAAATGAAATTAGTTAAAGTAAATAAAATATCTTATTACAGTCCAGCAAAAGCATATAAAGTTCTTCTAATAGAAGAAAAAAGTAGCAACGAATTTTGTGTTATTGTTGGAACCATGGAAGCTCAATCTATTGCTATGGCAATTGAAAAAATAAAGCTTCCAAGACCAATGACACATGATTTAATATACAATATTTTAGAAAAATTTAATTGTAAAGTCCACAAAATCGAAATAAAAGGTAGTCATAATGGGACATATTTTGCTTCAATAATACTAAGATATCCTGATAATAAATTATTAGAAATTGATTCTAGACCAAGTGATGCTATCGTAATAGCATTAAAAACGTCTGCAAATATTTACGTATGTGACAATTTAATAAATTCACAAGAACGAAACAGTTTTCAACCAAAAATACAAAAAAGAAGTGTTGAAAAAAAATCGATTCAAAGTGATTATAAAGCGTTAGAAAATTTAGAAAATGCTTTAAAAAAAGCAATTATTGATGAAGAATATGAAGTAGCTGCCAAATTAAGAGATAGAATTGACTATATTAAAAAAGATACTCTATTTTAAATGATTTTTTGAGATTTTAATGCATTTTTAGCAGCTTCTTGTTGTGCTCTTTTAATGCTTTTACCCTCTCCATGAAAATATAATTTATTTTCTAATTTAACACAAACTTTAAATGATTTATTATGATCAGGTCCTTTAACTGAAGTAATGTTAAATATTGGCGGTTTATTAAATTCTTTATGACAAAATTCAATTAAAAGACCTTTGTAGTTAAGTTTTTTTTCTAATAAATCATAATTTTTAACTAAAGTTCTCAATACAAATTTTTTAACCGTTTCATAGTTACTATCTAAAAAAATAGCCCCAGTTATTGATTCATATAAATCTGCATTTATATTTTTTGAAACAATTTCATTTTTCATATCGACTCCTTTTGATATAATTAGATTTTTTTCTAATCCAATTTGTTGTGAAATCTTAGATAAAAAATTAGTATTAACTATTGATGCTCTTTTTGTAGTGATTTGTCCTTCATTATCATTTGGATACTTTTGTGATAACCAATCTGTGACAATTAAATTTATAATAGAATCACCAATTAGTTCAAATCGTTCGTAATTTGAATTTGGTTTTGCTTCAATAGATTTATGTGTTAAGGCAATATATGGCTTAAGCTTGTCTTTAAAAATATATTTTATTTTATTTTCAACAGAACTACTATCATTTGTATTGTCATTTTTATTTTTTAAAAAATTATAAATGTATTTGATCAATAAATTATTTTTTTTTGAAGATAATAGTTGAATTGTGTCCACCAAAACCAAATGTATTTGACATCGCATAGTCTATATCTTTATAGACTAATTTATTGGGAGTATAATTTAAATTACAATCTGGATCGGGTGTATGATAATTTATCGTTGGGGGTACATAACCGTTCTTAATAGACAATATACAACTTATAGCTTCAACTGCTCCTGCAGCACCAAGAAGATGGCCTGTCATTGATTTGGTAGAAGATATAGAAATAGTATCAGCGTAATTTTTGAATGTAGATCTAATAGCAGCTGTTTCAAATTTGTCGTTGTAAGGAGTTGATGTACCATGTGCATTTATATAATCTATTGAATTACAACTAATTTTAGCATCATTAAGAGCTAGTTGCATTGACCTTGCAGCTCCCTCCCCATTAGGTGCAGGAGAGGTTAAATGAAATGCGTCGCCTGTTGCAGCATATCCAACAATTTCACATAAAATATTTGCGTTTCTTTTTAAAGCGTGTTCATATTCTTCTAAAACAATTACACCAGAGCCCTCTCCAAGCACAAAACCATCACGATTTAAATCAAAGGGTCTACACGCATCATTATAGTTTGGATTTTTTGATAAAGCTCGCATATTAGCAAAACCAGCAACAGCAAGAGGGTGAACTGAGGCTTCTGTACCACCAGTTATAATCACATCAGAATCACCATATTGAATCATTCTATATGCATCACCTATAGCGTGAGTACCAGTTGCACAAGCAGATACAAGACCATAATTTGGACCTTTAAAACCATATTTAATTGATACGTGTCCAGCAGCAATATCAGAAATCAGAGAAGGTATAAAAAATGGGCTGACTCTTTTGGGAGATTTTTGTAATCGAATGTGTTGTTCAGTCAAGGTTGATATTCCTCCAATACCTGAACCTATGATTACTCCAACTCGCTCTTTATCTAAACTCTTATAGCTATTAAGGTTTGATGATTCAATAGCTTGATCTGAGGCAATTACAGCAAATTGAGTAAATCGATCCATCTTATTCAATTCTTTTTTATCAATAAAAGAATTAAAATCTAGATTTTTTACTTCAGCAGCAATTTTAATAGATGATTTTTCTTTATCAAAGAGTGTAATATCATTTATACCATTGACTCCGTTTTTAAGTGAATTATTGAAATCGGAAACATTGTTTCCGATTGGTGAAACAACTCCAACTCCTGTTATAACTACACGTCTAGAAAGCATTATAAACTATAATTTTGATTTTATATAATCTATTGCTTTTCCAACTGTAGTTATAGTTTCGGCGTCTTCATCAGGAATTTCCAAATTAAATTCTTCTTCGAATTGCATAATTAATTCGACAGTATCTAAAGAGTCTGCACCTAGATCATCAATAAATTTTGCGTCTTTAGTAATAGCTGATTCATTAACTCCTAGTTTATCAATGATAATTTCATGTATTTTAATTTTTGTATCTTCTGACATTTTTTTCTCCTTTATTTTAAATAGTTAGACCACCATCAATGGTTATAGTTTGACCGGTGATATAATTTGAATTATTTGAAGCTAAAAACAATACTAAATTTGAAACATCGCTAACTTTTCCAAATTTATTTAGTGGAATTTTGTTTATGAAATTTGTTTTGGTTTCTGCTTTCAATTGATCTGTCATTTCTGTTTCAATATAACCTGGAGCAATTGCATTTACTTGAATATTCCTACTACCAAGCTCTTTTGCTGCGGATTTTGTTAAACCTATTATACCTGCCTTAGAAGCAGCATAATTTGCTTGTCCAATATTACCTGAAAGACCAATAATTGAACTGATATTGATAATTTTACCTGTTTTCTGTTTTAACATATATTTTGAAACTGCTTTTATTCCATTAAAACAACCTTTAAGATTTACATTAATAACTGAATCCCAATCAGATTCTTTTAATCGAAGTATTAAATTATCTTTTGTTATACCAGCATTATTTATAAGAACATCAATTGAACCAAATTTTTTTTCAATTGATTTGGTAGCTTTCATAAAATCATCTAAAGAAGAAACATCTAATTGCAATGATTTGATTTTATTAGACTTACTTTTTAATTGACTTTCTAAATTTTTTAAATCAGCAATGTTTCTGCTTATAAGAACAATATTTGCATTAAGATTTGCAAAATGGATTGCGATATCTTTACCAATACCTCTAGATGCACCAGTAATTACAACAGTTTTATTATTAAATTTATAATTCATTTTTTATATTATTTATTTCGTTAGTATTGCTAACACTAAAATTTACAGTATTTTTATTAATTCTACGATTTAATCTTTGTAAAACATTACTAGGCCCAATTTCTAAAAAAGTGTTGATATCATTTTGAATTATATTATTAATAGATTGATACCATAAAACAGAATTTGTTAATTGTTTAATAAAATTTTCTTTTAATTCTGAACTATTTGAAACTGGTTTTGAATGATAGTTCTGGAAAACAGGTATTTTTGCATTCTCAAATTTAATTTTATCAATAGTTTTTTTTAAATTTGATTGAGCTTCATTCATAAGTGGTGAGTGAAAAGCACCAGAAACTTTTAATGGAAAAATACGTTTTAATCCTAACTTTTTACCAGTTTTTACTGCATTCTTAACACCCATAATTGTTCCAGAAATGACAATTTGTTCTTTAGAATTAAAATTGGCTGCTACAACAATTTCTTCTTGATTACAGATTATATTAAGTTCTTCTAAAGATGCTCCAATTATAGCAGCCATTGTACCTGGTTTTTTTAATCCTGCATGATCCATAACTTCACTTCTTTTTTTTACTATTTTTAAGCCTTCTTCAAATGTGATTGAGCCAGCACTAAATAAAGCAGAAAGTTCACCAATACTATGACCAGCAACTACTTTAGGGAAAATGTCAATTTCATTTAAAATTGAAGAAATTATACAACTATTGACATAAAGTGCAGGTTGTGTAAATGTTGTTTTTTTTAATAATTCATCAGGTCCTTCAAATGAGATTTTAGATAATGAAAAATTAAAAAAATCATCAGCTTGTTGATACATTGTTTTGGCAATTTTATAATTAGAGTAT
Source organism: Fidelibacterota bacterium (assembly GCA_002703375.1). Lineage (GTDB taxonomy): Bacteria > Fidelibacterota > Marinisomatia > SCGC-AAA003-L08. The sequence goes on from NZTO01000042.1 coordinate 50,954, forward strand.
AAATCTTTACCCATACCAGTAGTTTGTGAACCTTGACCTGGAAAAATAAATGCTAAATTATTCATAATCCCCATTTGATAAGTGTTGAACCAAATGTAAAGCCAGCACCAAATACTGTTAATAAAACATAATCACCCTTTGATACTTTTTTCTCATTAACTGCATCATATAATCCAATTGGTATTGTTCCTGCGGTTGTATTTGCATATTTATCAATATTTATAAGGACTTTGTTAGAATCAATCTTCAATTTTTTTGCTGTTGAATCAATAATTCTTTTATTTGCCTGATGAGGAATGAATAGTTTTATATCATTAACTGAAATATTATTTCTTTCTAAAATATCTTTTGAAACATTATACATGCCTCTTACAGCATATTTAAATACAGTTTTTCCCTCTTGGTATAAAAAATGATGATTATTTTTTATGGTTTCAATACTAGTTGGTAATCTACTACCTCCTGCTTTTAAGTATAAATATTCTCCACCTGTACCATCGATATTAAGTTTTGAATCAATTATTCCAAATCCTTTGTTTGAGGGTTCCAAAAGAACTACACCTGCACCGTCACCAAATAAAATGCAAGTATTTCTGTCAGAATAATTTAGTATAGAACTCATTGTATCAGAACCGACCACCAAAACCTTTTTATACCTACCAGACGAAATAAATTGTGAGCCTGTTTCTAGCGCAAATAAAAATCCTGAACAGGCAGCTGATAAATCAAATCCCCAAGCATTATTTGCTCCAATTTTTTTTTGAATTATACAAGCGGTTGAAGGAAACATCATATCTGGTGTCACAGTAGCAACAATGATAGCATCTATATCATTAGGGTCTATGTTTTTCCCATTTAATAACTCTTTAATAGCATTAATACATAAATCTGATGTTGCTTCATTTTTAGAGGCTATTCTTCGAGTATGGATACCTGTTCTATCTTGAATCCATTCATCTGATGTATCTAAAAAATTTTCCAAATCTTTGTTTGTAAGTTTTTTCTCTGGTAAGTATTTACCTACAGCGGTTATGTTAGCAGTTAATTTATTCATTATTATCAATTTTTTTCATTCTATCTTTTATTCGTTTTAATACATCATTTCTATGAGAATTATAAACTGAATGATAAGTATTTTTTATTCCTTTTGATGATGATGACCCGTGAGCCTTGTAAACTATACCATTAACACCAAGAATACTTGTCCCTCCGTATTCTTCATAGTCTAGGGATGATTTTAGGTTATTGAAAGCAGGTTTCATAAGAGGTGATGCTAATTTAGATAAAAAATTTGCTTTAATATTAGATGACAATCTTTCAAATGTATTTTTTATTAATCCTTCAATTGTTTTAAGAATTAAATTACCAGTGAATCCATCACAAACAACTACATCAACATACCCGTCAAAAATATATCTTGGTTCAATATTCCCATAAAAATTATTAATATTATCATTTAATAAAGAAAAGGCCTCTATTGTTAAATCGTTCCCTTTTAATGGTTCAGAGCCTATATTTAATAGACCTACTTTAGGATTAGATATATTAAGAATTTGTTCAAGATATATTTGGCACATTACGGAAAATTCTAATAAGTGCTTTGGTTTTATATTTACGTTAGCACCTGCATCGCAGAGGAGAAAACCATTTTTTTGAGTTGGTACATAAGGAGCAAGAGCAGGTCTACTTATACCAGGTATTTTTCCTATCAAAAATAAAGATGTTGTTAATAAAGCTCCAGTGTTTCCAGCGCTAATTACAGCATCAGCTTTATCATTTTTAATTAAATTTATAGATTTTACAAGGGATGAGTCAGGACGTGTTTTGTGAAATTTAGCGGATCGTTCATCAGATTTGATTACGTCTGAACTATGAATAATTGAGATTTGTTTCTTAAATTTTGTGAAGAGAGTCCTGTGAGAAAGTATTTTAGGTTTATCTCCAACAAAGTAAATATGAATTGATTTATCATTGATCTCATCAAGAAAATCTATACTACCTTTAATATTAGATATGGGGGCATTGTCGCCTCCCATTAAATCTATTGCTATCTTCAAATAATTAAATTTTTAACTATTTTGTCCTAATATTTCACCTTTGTAATATAATACACCATCTACTTCATATGCGCGGTGTCGTATATGATCAACACCTGTTTTTGAACAGGATGAAATCTGTGGGCTCGATGATAATTTCCAGTTTGTTCTTCTTTTTCGACCTCTAGTTTTCGATTGCTTTCGTTTAGGGACTGCCATAATTTTTCCTTTTAATAATTTAAAATATTTACATTAATTTAAATAATAAAAATAAATAAGAATGAAATATAAATAAATAATACTTTTTAAAACAAGTATACCTTTGCAATTATTGATTATATTTCTTCATGTTCAAAATGCTTATAAAATTNCCNACGTTCGTCAAGCTAAAGAAAATTGAAACTATAAAAAATAAAATAAATAACAAATTAAATTCTAATATTGAATGAGATATTTGATCAATATAAGCATTATATTGAATCGATTTGTTGCAAATAATTGAATCAGCAGATAATTTTAAAAAATCATAATTTTTTTTTTCTAAAAAAAATTCATTTATAAATAAATAATTCAAAGCAAAAATAAAAAAGTAAAAAAAGGTAAATAAAAAACTAATTAAAAAATTTAATATTGAATATTTTATCAATTTAAAAAAATCAGATGAGGCTAACGAAAAAATTTTAAAAGTAGTTGTAAAAGCATCACCTCCATAAATACAAAAAATTGATGAATTGAAAAAAATTGAAATGATTAAAACAAAAATATTAAAAATTACCACAAGTGAAATGAAAAAACATAAAAGGTAAACAATACTAAAAACTAAAANTCCAATTGAATCTAATGTGGTAATCTTTAACAACAAATATAAAAAAATGAGAAAAAAAGTAGTAATTATAGAAATTATTAAGGTNGGTAAGATAAGTGATTGAAGGTTAGATCTAACAAATTTAAAAGAATCTTTTAGAGCATAATTTATATTGCCATTAAATCTTTCAAATATTAATTTCGAATTTATTGCATTGAACAAACAAAATGTTAAAATGAAAAAAATAATTAAAAATTTTAATAATAAAAAACTCAGTATACTTTCATTATAAATAAAAGGATTTAAAAACTTGTAAAAATAANATGAAATAAATAAAAAAGGTATATAAACTATCGTGTACTTTAATTTGATTCCTAATAATATGAATCTTAAAAAATCTGATGAAGAGTTTTTTAATTTAATAGGATTAAAAACTGAATTATTTAATTTTGACACGGTCTATCCATGTGCCTTTTGACCAAAATTTTTCAATTTCTTTCTTGATCTTTTTTGCATTTTCTAAAGTTGAAAAGTTACCTATTCGAACTCTAAACCAAATTTTTCCAGTTGAATTATCAGTTGATTGTTCTATATATGCATCAAAACCATTATTTAGAGCTTTAGTTTGATCTCTTTTTGCTAACTCTAGTGAACTTCTTGAGGACATTTGAATTGTCCATCCACTGTTTTTGTTTTTTTTAAATTGTTTACTTTTGTATACATTTTCTTTTTTATTTTCAACAACTTCATTTGTTTTTTTAAGCGAATCTAATTTTTGATTTTTTTTGTTAGAAACTATATTATCATTAATATTAATAGAGTCTGTTTGAATTGTATTAAGTTCATTCAATGCCTGATCTGAAATTATTTTTTTGGGTATTTTTTTTATTTTATTTTTTACAGCTAAAAAATAAAATTCTTTTAAATCAATCTCAATATCATTTGAATCCCTTACTGACAAGAATATGTCATATTCACCAATTAAGTCAGGTGTAAAAAAAGCTTCGTCTAAATTTGGTTCAAGTGTATTATCACTTAAATCAGGTTGATTGCCAACCCACCATTGATATACATAGTCGGGATTAGCATCATTATTTTCATATGAACTTATTTTATATGGAGCTTCAATAGAAACTTCTTTTCTATCTTGTTTTTCTGAACAAGAATAAAAAAGTAGAATAGCAGATATTAATATATTCTTAGAAAATTTTCTCAACATTAAAATATTATTAATTGTTTGCTATAAGTTCAGAATTTGTGAAGAAAAAAGCAATTTCTTTTTTTGCATTTTCATCTGAATCTGAGCCGTGTACAGCATTATTTTGGATATTTTTTGCAAAGTCTTTTCTTATGGTACCAGTTTCAGCTTCTTCTGGGTTTGTAGATCCAATTGTTTGTCGCCATTCTTGAACAGCATTTTCTTTTTTTAATGCTAAAACCATACATTGGCCTGAACACATAAATTCAGTTAATTCTTCAAAGAAGGGTCTTTCTTTATGGATATCATAAAATCCTTCAGCTTGTTTTCTTGAAAGCCGTATTAATTTAGCTCCAAGGATTTTAAAATCTGATTTAATTATCCTATCTAAAATTAAGCCTGTATTACCACTTTTTACTGCATCTGGTTTAATAATTGCAAAAGTTAAATTATTCATTTTNCTCTCCTATTTTTGTAATAATTTTTTCATTTCTAAACCTAAATCAGCTGGACTGTCACAGACGTGTATTCCAGCATTTTTCAAAGCTTTCATTTTGTCACCTGCAGTACCTTTTCCACCTGAGACAATAGCACCAGCGTGTCCCATTCTTCTTCCTGGGGGTGCTGTTCTACCAGCNATAAAGGAAACAATAGGTTTACTGTAATTNTTTTGTTTCACCCATTCGGCAGCCTCTTCTTCAGCATTACCTCCAATTTCACCTATCATAATAATTCCATCAGTTGATTCATCTTTAGAAAATAAANATAATAGATCTATAAAACTAGTTCCAATNATAGGATCTCCACCAATACCAATACANGATGATTGACCTATACCTAAAACACTTAATTGATGAACTGCTTCATAGGTTAATGTACCAGATCTTGATATAACTCCAATATTCCCTGGTTTATGTATAAANCCTGGCATAATTCCAATTTTTGCTTGGCCAGGTGTAATAATTCCTGGACAATTTGGACCAATCAAGCGTGAATTTGAATTAGATAAAGCTTTATTGACTTTTACCATATCAGATGTTGGTATTCCCTCTGTAATGCAAACAACTAAATCAATNCCTGCATCAATAGATTCCATACAAGCATCTGCTGCAAATGGGGGAGGCACAAAAATAACACTCGTATTGCAATCTGTAATTTGTTTTGCATCTCGAACTGTATTGAAAATAGGAATATTATTTTCATCTTTTGAATTTCCTTTCCCAGGAGTAACACCTCCAACAATATTAGTTCCATATTCAAGCATTTGTTTAGTGTGAAATGCACCTTCTTTGCCAGTNATACCTTGTACAATTAATTTTGTCTTATCATTTACTAATATACTCATTATTATTCTCCTTTAGCTGCAAGTACAGATTTTTCCGCTGCATCTGATAAACTATTTGAAACAATGAAATTTAAGGCTGATTTTTCTAATAGTTGTCTAGCTTCAATAGCATTTGTTCCCTCAAGACGTACTATTACAGGAATTTTAACTTCAATTTTTTTCATAGCTTCTATAACTCCTTGGGCAACTCTATCACATCTTACAATACCACCAAAAATATTTATAAGAACTGCTTTTACATTTTTATCTTCTAAAATAATTTTAAAACCATTAGCAACAGTATCTGAATTTGCAACGCCTCCAACATCTAAGAAATTTGCTGGTTCTCCACCAGATAATTTTATAATATCCATAGTTGCCATTGCTAGGCCTGCACCATTAACCATACAACCAACATTACCATCTAATTTTATATAATTTAAGTTGAATTTTCCAGCTTCAATTTCTGCAGGAATTTCCTCTGATAANTCTCTTAATTCANTTATTTCTTTATTTTTAAAAAGTGCGTTATCATCAAAATTCATTTTTGCATCTAAAGCAATTACTGAATTCTCTTTAGTAGTGACAAGCGGATTTATTTCCATAAGAGAACAGTCGTATTTTTTAAAAACTTTCCAAAGTGCAAAAAAAGTTTTCATACCAGACTTAATTTGATCTCCTTTTAGACCTAACGCAAAGACTAGGATCCTAGCCTGAAATGCTTTTAGATCTTCCCAGGGTTCAAGAAAAACTTTTATTATTTTTTCTGGGTTTTCTTCTGCTACTTTTTCAATTTCAACTCCGCCTTCTTTTGATACCATAAAAACATATTTACCTGTAGACCTATCTAGAACTATACCCGCATAAAATTCTTGATCAATGTTGGAGGCCTCTTCAATTAAAAGTCTCTGTACTAATTTACCTTCTGGTCCAGTTTGATGAGTTATTAATGTTTTACCTAAAATTTCAGTAGCATATTCTTTTACTTCATCTAGTGAATTTGCTATTTTAACACCTCCAGCTTTTCCNCGGCCTCCTGCATGAATTTGTGCTTTTACTACACATTTTCCATTTATTTTTTTTGCTGCTTCTAGTGCCTCATCGATTGAAAACGCTGGATATCCTTTTGGTACAGGTACTCCATTATCTTTAAAAATTTTTTTACCTTGATATTCGTGTATATTCATTTGTCTTTCCTAATTATTGTTCCTGAATTTTTTAATATGGCGTTTTTTAAGTTAGATATTGAAGTAATAACAACTTTTTGCCCATGATATTTTAAGAAATAAAGGGCTGCTCGAATCTTTGGTGCCATTGTCCCTTCTTGAAAATGACCTTCTTTCAAATATTGTTTTATTTTTGATACATTTACCTTTTCAAGTGTTTCTTGATTTGTTTTTAAGTAATTTATATAAATGTAGTCTACATCTGTTATAATGTAAAGTTCATTAGCTTTTGTAACTCTTCCCATTAAAGCCGCTGTCATATCTTTGTCAATAACTGCATCNAGACCCTCTAAATTTCCACTTTGATCATTGTAGGCAGGGATACCGCCTCCACCTCCAGCAACAACGATTGTACCAAAATCAACCAAATGTTTAATAGATTTTCCGTTAAATATGTATAAAGGTTTTGGCGAAGGGACAACTCTTCTCCAATTATTTGGTTCTTGTTCTTTTATGTTCCAACCATATTTGTCTGATAAAATTTTAGCTTGATCTGAATTGAATCTAAAACCAATGTATTTAGAGGGTTTTTTAATTTTTGGGTCATTAAAATCAACCTTTACTTGGGATATAAAAGTAACTACTTCACGATTCGATTTTTCATGATATAATGAATTTTGTAGAGATTGTTGAATCATGTATCCAATAGCACCTTGTGTATTAGCCACAAGAACTCCGAGGGGAAGNGGAGGTATTTTTTTTGATGAAATTTCGTGTCTTCTTAATTCATCACCAACTTGAGGNCCATTACCGTGAGTAATGCATATGTTATAGTTTTTTCTAACAAAATGCATAATATTTGCCATACTATCTCTGGTATGCTTNAATTGATTTTTGATACTTCCATCATCTCCCTTTGGGCTCAGTGCGTTTCCACCAAGCGCTATCACAACTGATTTTTTATTCATTAATAATATCTCTTTCAATAGGGAATGTTAAACACCTTATACCTCCATGACCTTTGGAAAGTTCATTTTCGTCTAGATATATGAAATATTTTTCATTTTCATTTAATCCTTGCATTTTTAGATAGGTGTCAATTGAAATTATATTATAGTTATTATTTTTGAATACTTTTAGAGTTTCTTTATTTCTATAGTAGCCAGCAACAACACCAGGAGAAAGTGTAAAAACATTGGCACCCATTTTAATTAGTTCAGAATCTTGATTTTGTTTTTTGTCACCACCACAATTTAAAAAATTTAGTGTGTAACCATCATCTTCAAATAGTTCTTTTAGGTTTTTTTCACTNGATTTATAGCAGTGATAATTATTTTTATAATCAAATTTAAAAATCNTGTAATCAATGAGCTCATCTATAAATAAAGGAGGATAAACTAGGCATTCATTAAAATCTAATTTTGTAAAAACACAATCTAAATGCATAAATTGACGTTTTTTTGGAATGTCAATNGCGTAGACATATTTGAAATTATTTTTAAAAATTAAAGGTAGGATTGCTTTGATACTATCTAATGATGTTCTTTGACTTATTCCAATGCATATTATTTTGTGATTAAAAATATTAATATCACCACCTTCTATTGATAAATTGGGAAATTTTTTATTAAAATGAAAGATTTTTGTATCTCTGAAAATAGGATGTTTTTGTACAATTTGACTTGTGATTATTGACTCTCTTTGTCTTGATTTGTGCCAGCTCCAAGTGGTCAATAGTGTGTTACCGATAAATGCACCAATATCCCTTGTGAAAATTAGATTTGGTAGAGGATTTTTAAAAAATCTTTTTTGTTTGTGAAATCCAGTTATTAGAGTATCTGANATTTCATTAATATTTANAACATCAAAATCTTCTATACTAATATTGAATTCATTACCGAACAATTCAGTTTCAGAAGCAATAATTTTGCTCAATAATTCATATTTTATGCTTTGATCGTTNAGAATTTTGACCAAAAGATCTCTAAAGGTCAACGTATTAGAATTTGTAAATTTGTCAAAAAGAAGCTTAAGTTTTNCGTGTTCTTTCGACAATTCATCTGAATCAACTAATTCATCAAATAATAAAAAATCAGGGTTATCTTTACCATNTAAAGTCTCTTGAACATTAATATTCTTTAAAAGACTGTGTTCTCCTATTGGAGAATGAATAATAACATTTTTTAANGGAGATATTTCTGAAAATATATTTGGCTTCATTCTTCTTCCATAAATGGGTATTCATAGTTTTTTGGAGATTCAAATGTTTGTTTAATAGTTCTTACTGATATCCATCTATATAGATTTAATGGCGATCCAGCTTTATCATTTGTTCCAGATGCTCTACTACCACCAAATGGTTGCTGACCTACAACAGCACCAGTTGGTTTATCATTTATGTAGAAATTACCAGCTGAGTGAGTTAGATATTTCCTGCCAGAGTCTATGTACTTTTTGTCTTCAGCGAAAATTGCACCAGTCAATGCATAAGGTGATGTTGAATCAACAATTTGACAAATTTCTTCCCAAGTTTGCTCATAAACATAAATTGTTAAAACAGGTCCAAAGATTTCTTCACACATTGATCTAAAAGAGCAATTAGATGTTACTATGGTTGTTGGCTCAATGAAATATCCTGTAGANTTATCATATCCACCTCCTGTAATGATTTCTGAATCATCTGATTTTTTAGCAAAATCTATATANTTTGTTATTCTGTCAAATGCATTTTCATCAATAACAGCATTCATAAAATTTCTAAAATCAGTTACATCTCCAATTTTTATAGATTTAACTTGGGCTGTATATTTTGTTTTAAATTCTGACCAAATTTCTCGTGGTATATAAGCACGGGAGGCAGCAGAGCATTTTTGACCTTGATATTCAAAAGCACCTCTTATGCAAGCTGTAACTAGTGCATCAATGTTGGATGATTTGTGGGCAAGAATGAAATCTTTTCCTCCTGTCTCGCCAACAATTCTTGGATATGTTTTATAGTTAGATATATTTTGACCAATTTTATTCCACATACCTTGAAACACTTCAGTTGAACCAGTAAAATGAACACCAGCTAGNTNTTTATTTGTGATTACTTGATTACCNATAATTCTTCCACTACCAGGTAAAAAATTTATTACACCCTTAGGTAAACCTGCCTCTTCAAGAAGTTTCATAAGATAATATGAAGAATAAACAGATGAAGATGCCGGTTTCCATATGGCAACATTCCCCATAAGTGCAGGAGAACTAGGAAGATTTGCTGAAATAGACGAAAAATTAAATGGCGCAACCGCAAAAATAAAACCTTCTAGTGGTCTGTATTCCAATGTATTGAGCATTCCATTTGGAGAAATTAATTTTTGAGTGTTATAAATATCTTTTGCAAATTCGTTATTAAAATTAAAAAAATCTATGAGCTCACAAGCGGCATCAATCTCAGCTTGGAAAACATTTTTACTTTGTCCAAGCATAGTAGAACCATTGATTATATCTCTCCAAGTACTTGAAAGTAAATCTGCAGCTTTATGAAAAATTGCAATTCTTGAATCAAGTGATGTTTTTGACCAACTTTCCCAAGCTTTTAGTGAAGATTTAATGGCTAAGTCAACATGTTCAGAATCAGCTAGGCTGTAGTTTGCTAAAACATGTTGATGATCGTGAGGCATCACACATTTTCTAGTTTCTTTCGTGAAGATTTCTTCACCATTTATGATAATTGGGATGTCAATAATTTTGGATGACAACTCAGCAAGCTTTNTTTTTAAGCTCAATTTTTCTTCAGAGTTTGGTAAGTAACTCTTAATTGGTTCGTTTTTTGTGTGATAAGTTTTATTGCTCATAATTATCCTTAATGTTATGAATAAAATTTATTTTGTTTTGATTCCCTGTTACAACTATAATATTTATTATTTGATTAAATATGTTGTTCCAAGAATGTAAAATTCTTTTAAAATTGGAATTGGTTGATGATTAACTATTCTAGTTTTGAAATTATATCTAATTTCGTGTGATGGCCTTGAGTAAAAAAATTTAGTTTTAATTATATTCAAATTTAATTTTTTAATAATTTTTTCAAAATTTTTGATTGTCATTTTACAATCATACATTTCTATTATTTTTTTTATAGAGAATTTATCTTCATTAATAGCTTTTAAAANTAATATCATTAAATTTTTTGGAATTAATGATAAAAAAGGAATATATCTTATTTTTGAATTTAGTAGAACTTGTTGGTGAAGTCCAAAAGGTGAATAAAAGGGGGGGAAGGTAACTAGTAAGCGAACATTAGAATTACCATATTCTAATGCTTTTTTTATAAATTTTTCTTTCATATCNAATGGAATATGTTCAATGACGTCTCGTAAAATTATTAAATCATAATCGGTGTTAAGAATCTTTGGTTCAGTAAAAATATCATATGATTTATAATCAACATTTTTTACAGTTTTCCAAGGGAATTTTTTTATATCAATTCCAGTTGTTTTTGAAAAATTACCAAATGCTGCTGTAAATCCACCATTACCACATCCAATATCTAAGATTTTTTTATTTTTAATATCAAAATTCCATCTTTTTAAAAGAGGTATGTAGTATTCACTTGCTAAATTGTATTGATATTCCCAATAGTATTCATTCCAATTTTTAAATTTTTTCTTATTTAAATAAGTTAAGTTCATATTTTTTCTTGGTGTGTTTGGAAAACTATTATTGATCCATGCGAAATATCTAGATCAAATTTTTCATCTGTACTTGAATTTAATGTACCATCAAAAATGTTATTTAGTGATTCATTTTTTAGAGGGAATCTAAGATTTTTTGATTTGATTTTTACATTCTTATCAACTGAAAAAATTGAAACCTGTTGGTTTATATAACTTTCAAAAGTTGTTTTTTTTGATATTATAATAAATGTACCTTCATCGGTCACAATTGTAATATTTAATTTTGAAAATTTAAATAATAAAAAAATATTTCCTATCGTATGATCTTCCCTTTTTCCACTTGCGCCAATAATTGTTAAATCTAAAAAATTATTGTTTTGACACCAGATTAATGCTTTTTGAAGATCGTTAGTGTTTTGATTTGGATCACGAACTAATATATTATCGTATTTTTTTAATAAATCATTTGAAATTGAATCTAAATCTCCAATTATTTTGAATGGCTTAATATTTTTATAAGCATTATTATTTATAGCTCCATCACAAAATATAAATTTATTACTTGATTCTAAAATTTTTTTTGCTTTAGAATGTCTAGGGGTACTTCCATTTGCAACAATAACTACGGATTTATTTTTTAAATACATACTTTAAAATAATACTCAATAAAACAATAATACTAAATTATTATTAATTCTTTTTAACATCTAAAAATTTTAAATTTAACTGTTATGAAAAATATTTTTTTTAGTCTTTTAATAATTAACACAAGTTTTGTCTTTAGTATTGAAGCTAGTAATATTTTGTATAAAACTATTGAAAGGTTTAAAGGGATTGATAGATACCTTCTTGTAGAAATAAATGAAAAGAAGAATAACGGCAAGCATAAAAATAGAATATTTGAATCTTGGACACATTGGGATTCACTAGGTACTAAAAAAGAACGTGTTTTAATGTTTAAGCCAGATAATCTTAAGGGAGTTAACTTTTGGTCTCATACTAAAAATGGCGTTACAGATAAATGGATGACTTTGCCTAAAATTGGTAAATTAAAAAAAGTTAAGGGCAGATTTGGTAAGAAGGATGATTTTGATTTCACTGAACTTGAACTGAAAGAAGATAATATTGAAGGGCACGTAAATTCTATAATAGGTGAAGAGATGGTTAATGATCGTTTTTGTTATGTCATAACAAATGTTAAAAAAAATAAAAATGGAGAAATCAAATCAACTCGAAAAATTTGGGTTGATAAAAATGACTATATCATTCATAAAGTTGTATATTTTAACAAAAAAAATAAAATTACTAAAGAAATATTTCTTACTAATTTAACAAGTGTCAATAATAATTATGTATTTAAGGAAATTAAAATTAATGACATTAAAAAGAAAAAGAATATATTAATAAAGTTTTCAAACATATCATTTGATAAAATTATAGACCTTGAAATGTTAGAACCTAAATCTCTTAATTAAATGTTTTTAAAAAGAAATAACGATGAGCTTAAAGCTGATAGACCTACTTTAGAAGAAAATAATAGTATACCTAAGTTACCTTTTTCATTTCTACTTGAGAACATAAGGTCGGTTCATAATGTTGGTTCAGTATTTCGAACAGGCGATGGAATAGGTTGTAAAAAAATTTATTTATCTGGCTATACTGCATTTCCACCAAGAAAAGATTTGTCTAAGGTTGCATTAGGATCAGAAAATTCTGTTACTTGGGAACAATTTGATGATCCGATTGAAGCAGCTAAACATATTAAAAATAAAAATATTAAATTAATTGCACTTGAACAAACATATTCTTCAAAATCAATTTATGATTTTAAGTGGGAATTTCCAGTCTGTGTAGTCCTTGGTAATGAAGTTAAAGGTATTTCAGAAGAATTATTACATATGTCTGATTACAGTGTTGAGATTCCAATGCAGGGCATTAAACAAAGTCTTAATGTATCAGTTGCTGCTGGTGTTGTTGGTTATCAAATACTAAATTATTACAAAAATAAAATATAACTTTATTTAAATTCAAACTTATAGGGCATGTAATAAAGAATTTCATCTGAATCTATGATTTCGAGTAATTTTAATAATTCCTGATGTTCATTAAAAGTATATGAAATTTCCTTATTAGTATTTAAAGCAGTAACTGTTTTAAAAATATTAAATCCTTCATCTTTAGGAAATTCTACTATCTCAACTTCATCTTTATATGAGAAGCCAACTATTTTTTTTGCTATACCTATAGCATCATATAATCCACCTAACTCATCAACTAAATTATGTAGAATTGCATCTTCACCAGTCCATACTCTTCCTCCAGCAACGGAATCTAGTTTTAATGAGTCAAGTTCATAATTATTCCTTCCTGAAACAACTTTATTTAAAAATTTCCCATAAAATTCAGTTATTAATTTCTCAAAACGACCACGTTCATTATCAGTCCACAATTTTGATCCAGATAACCAAGCTGCGTTTTCTCCAAAAACCATTCTATCATATGATATTCCAATCTTTTCCATAAATCCCGACAAATTAATCCTTCCTCCAATCACACCTATTGAACCAGTAATTGTTCCGGGATAAGCTACAATTGTATCAGCTTGACAAGCTATGTAATAACCTCCTGAGGCAGCTACATCAGACATTGAGGCAATTATTGGTTTAATATTTGTTGTATCTTCATCAGTAGTTTTGAAAATTTCTCTCCAAATCAAATCAGAGGCAGATCCAGAACCACCAGGGCTATCTATTCTTAATACAATAGCATCGATTGATTCATCTTCGCGCGCTTCTTTTATAGCATTTCTTATTGTAACATCACCCATTGTAGTAGAACCTAATCTATTTCCATAACTTTCTCCTGGCATAATTGCACCCACGGCATATATAATTGCTATTTTGGGTTTGCGTTTTTCAATCCAACTATATTGGTAATTTTGATTTACATTAAAATCATCCCAATTTTTAAATATGATTTTTTCATTATTTAATTTATTTACATAATCTTCAAATTCATCAGGATATAAATATCCTGTAATCAAACCCTGTTCAATCATTGCATCATTGAAATAGGGACCATTGTCAATGATTGACTTTGTTTTATTAATATCCCAATTTTTACTATTTGAGATTCCTTCAATAAATTGATTGTAAATAGATTCATAAAGTCTTCCCGTATTTTCTTTTACCTCAGGAGAAAAATCTTTACGCGTGTAACTATCTCCTGCTGATTTATAAGGTGTTATTGCTACAAACTCTGGTACTATCCCTAAAGTATCAAACAAACCTTTATAAAATGTTCTTTCTACATTAAATCCTTTGAGATCAATGGCAGCATCTTCATGCATAAATATTTGATTGGCTAGTGAGGCTAAGTAAAAATCTAAATTTGTTAAACCATAAGTTGAGTAAATTATTATTTTTTTTCCAGAGTTTTTAAAACGCTTTAAGGCATTATAAATCTCTTGTCTTTTAGAAAAACCAGCAATAACATAGTTCCAATCAATAATTATACCATCAATTTTATCATCATAAGTTAGAGCATCTAGTTTTTCTATCCATTTCCTAAGTTGTATTACAGGTCCATTAAAACCACTGTTAAAGAAAGGAATATTAATATTAAAACTGAAGCCTTGTTTTTTTACAGGCTCTTCAATGAACATACCTTCCATATTCATTCTTATCCAAGTTTGACTATTTTTATTAATTATATCATTAATTTTTGTATTTACTGATCGAAGTTTTGATTTAGTTCTGTAGAATCCAAAACCATTATTTTTCTTGTTATTATTTGATTTAGTAAAAAATCCAAATTGATCAAAATTAATACTCATATTAATATAAAAATCTTCAAAATTTATTTTTCTAAAATCTGAAACTGAATTAATTGAAAAATTGAAACCGTGTAATAAATTAATATTTAAAAAAGGGAGTAATTGGTAATCTGGAGAGTTACTATTTTCATTATACTGATTATACTCTGTATCTAAACCTATGGTAATAAAATTTTGACCTTTATATGGTCTTATTGCTATACCATGCCTTATAGATAATTTTTTCTCCTTATTATTGTACTTACCTATTTTTAAACCTGATGAAATGAAATTGTTTGGTCTATAAAGCAATCCAAAAGCATAAATTTTATTTTTATTCCAA
>NZTO01000043.1 GCA_002703375.1 Fidelibacterota bacterium
CAAGTGATGATATTACAAATACAACAATCAATGTAAGTGTATCTATACCTGGATCAGATATAGAAAACCAAACTATACCTATTACTTTAATNAATAANCTTCCTGATTGTGAAAATTGTATTGAAGAATTTTANCTTATATCNGAATATCAGGANTTACCTAATTCAAGTGGATTNCCATCATCTCAAATTTATGCATTTTACTCCGATTCNTCGGGTTATTCTGCTGATATNGGTGATTTTGTTGAATTTTCNTCTGTNACTCAAGGTCCAAATGATGANTGGATTGATGCAGGAGCAATTACTTCAACTGCATTTTTTGCTGAATATAATGCTGGAGATTATACTAATCTATTTCCNAACGCACCTTCAGATTCAGTAGTTATTATGGCTGAAAATACNTTTAATATGGAAAATTCNTCAGGCTTAGCTAGAATNATTGGAACATATAAAAATCTATCTGATACNGTTGGAGTTTTACTCAATAGCTCTGGAGCTGAGTACGTTGAAATTATACCNCCGTTTCCAAGTGAAATTAGAGTTCAAGGTGGTGGTGGACAAGAATCTACTGTTATAACAACTGAAATAAGAGATGGTAATGGAAATTTAGTATCAGATATTTATATTATAAAATATGAGCTCACTAATTTTGTTTTAGATGGAGTAGAATGGAGTGATTCTCAAATAAATAATACATACTTTACACAATCATCAAATGGAGAAGCTACAGCCACTCTAAATGCTGGTACCGCACCAGGTGCAGTTCATATAACTGTTTCAGTTATCGATTGTGGCGATGATGGATGCAGTACTGCTGACTGGGCGGGTGATGCTATTGCAACTGCGACTGCTACTCCTGTGACAATTGCAACTGGTCCTCCTACATCAGGAGTACTAGGTTATTCTTTCCAAGAAGCAATAAATATTGGAGGTGGACTTACTGAATTACCTGTATCAATATTACTTTGGGATGCTTGGTCAAATCCTGTTGCNGATTGTACTGCTGTATACTTTTCTCTTGACCCTCCAACTGCAGCTGCTGTCATTGCTGAAGCTAAGGTTGGTAATATTAAACCTAATGGAAGTCAAGATGATACTTGGCCAGGTATTGCATGGACAACAACGCAATATAATTCAGCTCAACTGTTTGAATTCCCAACTATAATAGGAAAAACCACAGGTAATATATGTATTGATCCAAATCTTACAACTCAGGAAGAATGCGAAGCTGTTTTTAACAAATGGCTAGTAGATGCTGATCTTTGCGCAAGTCCAACTCTAACAAACCCAGTCTTGTGTGAAGAAGCAACAGGAACACCTGAAGACTATTACTGGGGAACAAATTTACCCCTCGTTTTTACTAGTGATGATAATCTTGTTTCATATCAGAATGTTTGTGTAGACTGCCAATTAAGTTTAGTTCCATTAAGTGATACCAATACAGATTTTGCGTGTAATCCAGGAACTTTTGAAGTGTCACTAAGAGCCCAGCTATTAGATTTTTATGGTGTACCCGTAGAAGGTGCTCTAGTTGAACTTTTAATGTTTGGTTCACAAGGTGGTCCGACTATTGAAGCTATTGTAACTGGATGTTTTGATGATGCAAACAATAACGGCAGTTATGACATAGGTGAAGATATGGTTTATGATTTTGACAATGAAGGTGACTGTGAAGCAAGTGGTGATTATACTTGGACAGATGGAGATAATATTCCAGAACCTCCTACAATTGTTTCTACTGATGCTTTNGGAAATAAATATTGGACAGTCACNTATACTGACGCTGAATGTACTCAAACAAACAGTGACCCTGANCANTATACCTGTACTTCACCAATAATTCAAGCGAATCTAATTAATCCAAATGGTGCNGTAAGTGAAGAAGTAAATCTAACAATTACAAGTACTTGTCCTGCTCAATAAAAAATAAAGAAAGAATATAAATATGTCATTTAATCCTCAATTTGCTAAACTTGGAGATATTCTTGTTCATGAGAATATTATTTCTCAAGATACATTAATGCAAGCATTAGATACTCAGAAAATAACTAAGAAAAAACTTGGAGATATTTTAATTAATAATGGTGATATTAATGAGCATGATCTTGTAAGAGCCTTTTCATTGCAAACTGGTCATAAACCATTATCTGAAGATGAACTATTTAAGGCTGATGTGGATACGGCAAAATTAATTCCAGAAGATTTTGCTGTAGAAAAAAANATATTAGCTCTTAGAATGACAGATTCTATGGTAACAGTTGCAATGGAAGATCCTGAAGATATTTCGTCATTGGATACAATAAAAAAACTAACAAATAAGTCTCCCGATATTTATGTAGCAGCAAAATCAGCATTAGAAAAAGCTATTTCTTCAACATACAATAAGATTAAACAATCAGGTGAAGTTGAAACCGCATTATCACAGATTAGCATTGTCAGAGGGGATGAAGAAGATAGTGATGAGTTAGATTTAGCTACTGAAGAGGTTTCTGCTGAAGATGCGCCATACGTAAAATTAGTAAATGTTATTCTTGCTGAATCNATAAAAGAAGACTCTACGGATATTCATATTGAGCCTGGTAAAANAAATTTGTCTGTTAGAATAAGAATAGATGGTGTGTTAACTCAGATAATGTCTCCTCCAATGACCTCATTAAATGGAATTATAACGCGTATTAAAATTTTATCAAAATTAAATATTGCTGAACATCGTTTACCNCAAGATGGGAGAATGAAAATAAAAACAGCTGATCGAGATGTTGATGTTCGTGTATCTATTTTACCTACGGTACATGGTGAAAAAGTTGTNCTTAGGTTACTTGGAAGTGGAGGAAAAGAACTTACATTGTCTAATCTTGGTTTTCCTGAAGATAAATTGAAAAAATTTAGAAAATGGATTAATCAACCTTATGGTATGATAATTATATCTGGACCAACAGGAAGTGGTAAATCAACAACTCTTTATGCCGCACTACAAGAAATATATTCAGAAAATATTAATATAACAACAGTTGAAGATCCTGTAGAATATCAAATTCCTGGTATTAATCAAATTCAAATTCATGATAAAATTGGTTTAACTTTTTCACGTTCTTTACGATCAATACTTCGTCAAGATCCAGACGTATTACTAATTGGAGAAATTAGAGATGAAGAGACAGCTAATATTGCAGTTAAATTTGCATTAACAGGTCACTTAGTCTTTAGTACAGTACANGCNAACGATGCTCCATCAACAATTGCTAGATTATTAGATCTTGGGATACCCCCGTTTTTGTTGGGGTCTTCTCTGAATTTAGTTATGGCCCAAAGGTTAGTCAGAACAATTGATAAAAATGCTAAAGAAGAGTATACGCCAAGTGATAATGAACTTGAAAGATCTGGATTAAGCAAAAAAGATGCTCAAGAAACAACCTTTTATAGAGGCAAACCTACCAATGATAATCACCAAACAGGTTATAAGGGACGTACTGCTATTCATGAAATTCTTGAAGTNAATAAAGAGATGAGACAATATATTTTTGATGAGAAAAATGCNAATGATATATATAATCTTGCCAAAGAACAGGGNATGACTCCTCTTAGAGAAGCTGCTTTAGGAAAAGTAAAATCAGGTGAAACAACTATTGAAGAAATTTTAAGAGCAACCGTTGAGGATAATTAATGTCTGAATTTTCGTATATTGCTAGAACAGAAGATGGTTCNAGGAAAGAAGGTTTATTAGAAGCAAAGAACTACAATGCTGCAGCTGAAATGCTTCAAAATAAACAACTTGTAATAATTAAATTATCAGAAAGAGATGCATCTTTTGATTTTATGGGTCCTTTCTTAGAGCGAATTAATACATCAGTCGATAAATTTAAAAATAGTATCCCATTAACTACGATAGTATTCTTTACTAGGCAATTATCAACAATGTTTTCAGCTGGATTGACAGTTGAAAAATCATTNTACTTTCTATCACAGGAAGAAAAAAATCAGAAATTTAAAAAGATATTAAATAATATTGAGAAAAGTATCCAACGTGGATCTCTTTTATCTGATGCTTTATTAAAACATAAAGGAACATTTTCTAATCTATATATATCTTTAATAAAAGCTGGAGAGGTTAGTGGTAAATTATCTGAAACTTTAGAAGAGCTTTCTTTATATTTAGAAACAGTTGAAGATACTCAACGTAANGTTAAATCTGCTATGTATTACCCCATTTTTATACTTTTATTTTTAGGTATAGTTTTATTTGCAACTTTTTCAATTCTCATTCCACAATTTGCATCTGTTTATGAAACGTTAGGCTCTGAACTACCNGCATACACCACAATGCTAGTAGACTTNGGTGAATGGTTTAATAACAATTTATTCTCGGTTTTATCTACAGGTTTCTTTACATTTATTGGTTTATGGATTTTTACATTAACAGATACAGGTTTGCTAATTAAAGACAGAATTTTACTTAAGTTACCAATTCTCGGCAAACTAATAGAACAAAACATAATGGCTAAATTTTCAAAAACTTTTGGAATTTTAACAGGTGCAGGTGTGTCAGTATTAGAAACTATGCAGCTCATTGGTAGAGTAGTTGATAATAGACATTATGAACTCGCTCTNATTGATGCTTCTAAAAATATAGAAAATGGATTGAATATTTCTGCTGCATTAAGAGAAACTGGAATATTTCCTTCTATATTACTTCAACTATTATCAACTGGTGAAGAAACTGGAGAAATTGATAATTTAGCATTGAAAGCATCNACATTTTATACTAAACAAGTGAATGCTATAGTTGATAGACTTACCTCATTATTAGAACCTTTAATGATCATTTTAGTTGGAGGAGTAATTGGTTTTATTATCGTCGTACTTTATTTACCTATTTTTCATTTTGGATCAGCATTAGCATTTTGATTAAATGTGATTTTTGTTTACTTTATTTTAGGCAGTATCTTTGGTAGTTTTTACAACGTCGTTATATTTAGACTACCAAAAAATCTTTCAATTATATCCCCAAGATCTCATTGCTTCAATTGTAAAAAAACTATTCCATTTTATTTGAACATACCCATTCTAAGTTATTTAATATGCTTAGGGAATTGCTTTTATTGCAAATCAAAAATATCAATTCAATATTTATTGATAGAAATATCTACAGGTCTTTTATGGTCATATGGATTATTAAATTACAATTTTGAAACAGCAATTTTATTTTTATGGATGACCGGAATCTTGAGTATTATAGCTGTAATTGATTTAAAATATTATATCATACCAACATCTTTGATTTTTTTGGCATTTTTTGGTTTATTGATTTATAATTTAGTATATACATCAAATTTAAAAGATTCAATAGTTGGTTTACTATTTGGATTGAGTTATCTTGGAGGAACAGCGATTATCACTTCAAAAATTTTCAAAAAACAGACTTTAGGTTTTGGTGATATATTACTAATAATCATTTTAGGCACATGGCTTGGTTTAATAAAAGTGGCCATTACGATCTTTTTTAGTGCAACAATAGCTCTAATAGTTTGGATAATAATGTCATTTTCAAGAGGATTTAAAATAAATTATAAATTACCATTTGGATTTTATCTATCAATCACAAGTATTATTGTCTATATTTTAAAGTTTGAATATAATTTATTTTTCTAATTGTCTGTTTCTTTCAAATAAAATCGCACTAACCGCAGCAGAAACATTCAATGAATTTATCTTACCCTTCATTGGAATTGTTGAAATAAAATCGCAATTATCAAGTAGCAACTTCCTTATTCCCTTTCCTTCACTACCAACAATTATAACAACTTTGCCCTTATAATCAATATCATACCATTTTTGTGCTTCAATACTATTTTCAACACCTATAACCCAAAAACCCTGTTTTTTTAATTTGATCAGTAACTGATGAACATTTCCACATGAATATAAGCTTTGATTAATAAATGCTCCTTGACTTACTTGAATAACTGTATTGGTTACTCCAACACTATGTCTATCTGGTACTATTATTCCATTTATCCCTGCACACTCTGAAGTTCTTATAATTTGACCTAAATTTTGAGGATCAGTTATTCTGTCCAACAACAACAAACATTGATTACCAATTGTTTTTGAAAAATCAGGTAAATCAATTAAAATTCTACCTTTAAAATTAATAACTATACCTTGCGTTCTATATTCGTCAAATTCTTTGGAAAACAATTCTTTATTCAAAATCTTACATATTTTTTTGTTTTCATTTATTAACTTTTGAATTTTATTATTTTTCCAAGCTAATGAATTTTCTAAGATGAAAATATTTATTATTTCATACTTATCAGATTTTATTAAAGATATTGAATTATTTAGTCCATGGATAAAATAATTATTTTTTGTTTCTTTTTTTGAAAATTTAGGTCTTTTAAATTTATTTTTCATAATTTTATGCTAATAAATTAAGTTTTTTATTTAAATAATAAACAAAATAATTACTTGTGAATAAAATAAGAATAGATAAATGGTTATGGGCGGTAAGAATTTTTAAAACTCGTTCAATCGCAAGAACAGCTTGTACTAAAGGCAAAATAAAGATAAATGGTAAAAGTGTGAAACCTTCTTACAATATAACTGTTAAAACAATTATTGATATTAGAAAAAGATACATTAATCATAGATATGAAGTTATTGATCTAATCGATAAGAGAGTTAATGCTAAATTAGTAAAGAAGTATTTAAATGACCTAACACCAGAAGAAGAAATAATAAAAAATGAAATTAATTTTTCATTATCAACCTTCAGAACTAAAAATATGAAAGGAAGACCTACAAAAAAAGATAGAAGACAAATGGATAAAATAAAATCTCAAATAGAAAATATTTAATGTTTACTGAAAATTTAAAAATTAGTTTCATTTTAAAAATATCAATTATTAGTTTAATTTGTAATTGTGCCTATTTCTCTTCGCATGGTACAGCTTACTTAAATGCAAAAAAAGCATACGGTGTTGGTAATTATGAAAAAGCAATAAATGATTGCATAGTATCTTTGCGATATAAAGACACATACAAACCATCAATAGAATTATTACAAAAATTATTTCCATTAGGTATCGATTTCCACAATAAAAATATTGATCGTCTAAAAATCTCACGAGATTATTATAAATGGGATTCGATCGTATCAGAACTTAAAATTTTACTAAAATTAGTTGATGATATTGAATCATTGAACTCTCAAATTAAAAATAAAATACTTAAATCCTCAAATACGAGAGATTATTTTATTGAATTGGAAAAAGCAAATGCAAATGCTGCAAAAGCTCATTATGACTATGGTTTATCAAAAATGGAAAATGAGACTAAATATGATTACAAAGTTGCTGCTTTTTCTTTTAAAAATGCTCTTAAATATGTGCAAAACTACAAAGATAGCCAAAAACTATATGAATACTGCAGAAAATCTGCATCAATAAAGTTAGGTATTATCCCATTTGAAAATAAAACTGGTAAAAAAAAGTATTCCACAATTTCACAAAATATTTCAACTAATATTTTATCCAAATTTTTTAATGATGATAACTTAATGGAATTTATAGATATCATTAACAGAGATAAAATTGATCTGATAATTAAAGAACAAAAATTATCACATTCAGGCTTAGTAGATAATTCTCAAAAAATTCAACTTGGNGAAATTAAAGGTATAAATATGATGGTCACTGGAGAAATCAATCAGATTATAGTAAATAATCCAAANAAAATAAGTGAAAAACAAAAATTAAGTAAAAGAGTCATTAAAAATACTACAACCTACACTGATTCAAAAGGTAAAATAAAAAAGAAAAATACTTACAAAACTATCAGAGGTACTTTAACTCATCATAAGCAAGAATCCTCAGCAAAAATTAATGGTACTTATCAAATTATTGATACGGAAACAGCTAGTGTCATTTCTGGTGGAAATGTTGAAGGAATCTACAATTATAGTTACGATTGGGCAACATTTAATGGAAATGAAAAAGTTCTGGACTACAGATGGAAAAAAAAATTGAAAAAAAATGCTAAAGCACCTCCAAATAAAGAAGAACTTATCAATTCAGCTTTAGAAAAAATTACTGAAAATTTTTATAACCAAATTAAATCATCAATTCAGTAAGGTTATTTATTGTAACGTTTTCTGTATTTTTCAACTTTTTTATCCATTTCTTCAAATAATTCAGTAGTTCGCATTAGAGTATATAATTTTTCATCATCTTTTATTTTTTGTAATAATTTTTTATTTGCTGCATTTTCATCCCATTCTACCATGACATATGCTCTGTATATTCTTTTATTGTTACTTTTTTCTTCTTTTATCTCTTTTTGAGTTACTTTCCAATCTTTTAAACTTGTAGTAATTACTTGCTCTTGAGTTTGAGAAAAACGATCTATAAGTTCTGAATTCATTCCTAAACCAGTTTCTTCTTGCGCACGCTTTACTAAACCATTCATTTCTGAACCAACCATTGATGCTAAAGTTTGTGCTGCATCCAATCTAGCTTTGTTAATTGCAAGTTGTTGATCTTGACTAGTAGCTGTTGACGCAGCATATCTATAACCCTCTTTTTCAGGTGTTTCCAGAAACC
Organism: Fidelibacterota bacterium; assembly: GCA_002703375.1. Classification (GTDB taxonomy): domain Bacteria; phylum Fidelibacterota; class Marinisomatia; order SCGC-AAA003-L08. Next base: position 8,600 of record NZTO01000043.1, read on the forward strand.
ATTCAGGAGCGCTTTTCAATGTTTTACGAGATACTTCTGGAGATAAATCAGGCCCTTTTTTACTTCCACAACCCGTAATAATAACTAATGTTAAAGTTAAAATAATTTTACCAAATAATGTTTTCATGTTGATTTTCCTCTTTTATTTAAGGCAATATATAGTATCAAACTCATTTAACTATAATATGTTTCTAATTTTATTAAATTTCAGAATAATAAAGAAAAAGGGGCTAATAGCCCCATTTCCCATTTGTGTTCGTCTTTAACGAAATAATCTCTGATTAATTTTAAATAAAATAATATTATTAAAGCAATATTTTTATTCAATACCTAAAACCATATTTACTAACAAAACAATATCTAAAACATTATTAATATTATCTCCATTAATATCAGCAACTGGTAAAAATTCGTTATTCAAAATAAAATTAATTAAATTAACAATGTCTAATATATTAATTTGATTATCACTATTTATGTCACCTAATTGATTTGAATCAGATGTTAGCTTATAAATTCGGTTGTTGGCACATATAAGCAATTCATTATCTTCATCCACACCGAATGATGTTATATTTAAATCTGAATCTACAATATGCTCGCTCGTAATAGGATCATCATTATTAATATTGGATAGATACCAAATATCGCCGGTGCACCAGTCACCATATATGTAATTTCCTCTTAATTCCCACAAATCATCTCCTCTATAAACATAACCTCCAGTTATTGAACAAACACCCTCAACATATAATTCATATTCAAAAATTGGTAATTCAAGACCATCAGTGTTACATCCATTTGATGGAGAATAGCATTGATTACCTTCCATAATTTTCCATCCATAATTTAAACCTGATTGTATTAAATTTACTTCTTCATATGAATATTGTCCAACATCAGCTCCCCAAAGTTTTCCGGTAACTTCATCCCAAGAAAATCTCCAAGTATTTCTTAAACCAAATGCATAAATTTCTGGTCTAGCGTCATAACCTAGAAACGGATTATCTTCAGGAATACTATAATTTAAATTAGATTCGGTATTATCAATATCAATACGAACAATGGTACCAAGTAATGTATTTAAATCCTGTCCATTCTCATCTGGATCACCTGCTCCGCCACCATCACCAAAAGATATATATAAAAAATTATCTGGTCCAAAACCCATTTGACCACCATTGTGGTTATAGTATGGCTGATTGACTTCTAAAATTATATTTGATGACTGATAATTTGCCTGATTTGGATTGTCACCACTAACCTGGTATCTAGAAATGACATTTCTTCGAGGACCATATTTAGTATAATTTATGTAAAAATAGCCATTTTCACTAAAATTTGGATGAAATGCTAAACCTAATAATCCCTCTTCAGTATAACCCGTTCCTTGATCAACAATATCTCTTATATCTAAAAATGGGAAAGAATTATTAGTACTAATGTTATTTTCAAAAACTAGAATTCTACCTGGTTGTTCTAACACAAATAATCTATTAGTTCCATCATTAGCATTATAAATGCCAACAGGATCATCAAATGTTAAATTTGGAAATGCTAATTCAATGTTATATTCTGCCTTGACATTTGTTAACAAAAATAAAGATAAGATAAGATAATACATTTAATTATTCCTTCTAAATATTTATTGAAAAATAATTGGTTTTAATTTACTAGACAAATACAATGGATGTGATGGATATCCTAGTTTGGTAATTTTTAAGCAATGAAATGATTTTAGCATATTATTAACTTTCTCTCCTCTATTTAAAATTCTTCCATGATTTCCCCAAGCACCAATAGTTAAACTAGCCTCATCATATAATTTTTTTAACCAGTAATCATTATCTGCTCCAATTGGATCATCTATCTTTAATAAATTTTTAGGATCTGTAGACCTATATGCAAAAATATTCCCCATTATATATCCACCATAACCCCAATCCATAGAAAATCTAATACACCTTCTAATTGTTGGATCATTTTTAATTTCGTCTGCAGTAGATGGATTTAAACCAATAAAAAGAACTTTAGGTTTTTTTAAATCCCAAATTCGCCACAAAGCATATCTATATACTCTATCTTTAGAAAATAAAGCGTCTGATTTAATTATATTATCAAACATTATTAATATTAATTATTATAAGGTCTAAAAAAAAACATATAAAAATATAAATTTCATAAATATTAAAATGTTAACAAGATATGTAATTTTATTTATAAATTTTTAAGTTTTTATAAGCCTTAAAATGCCCTCGTAGCTCAGCTGGATAGAGCAACGGACTTCTAATCCGTAGGTCACACGTTCGAATCGTGTCGAGGGTACAGACAGAAACCCCCTAGTTAATCGAGGGGGTTTTTTGTATCTGCTAGTTATTTATTTGTAGCCAAATCGCACCATATAATCACAAATTAGTACCCCAAAATTAGTACCCCAATCAAATATTCAAC
>NZTO01000044.1 GCA_002703375.1 Fidelibacterota bacterium
AATTTTTTTATTAATTTATATAGATTAGGATAATCGATAATATTTGAATACATATTATAAATATTAAATGACAATTCATGTTTTGAAATATTTGCCTTGCTTTCTAAATAATTTAATATTTTCTTCCTATTTTTATCAAAATGACTTTTACATTCCTCCATAAATATTTCTTTATCTATCGTAACATTTGGAATACACGTAAAAAAGAAATACGGTTTATTTTTTAAAACGAATCTAATCGAATGGTTAAAATTTTGAAATTCAATGATTTCATTATACACTTGCACATCATTACTCCCCTCTTCAATCCCTGGTTCGTGGATTAAAGGATTTTTAGTTAATACCATACTCAGTGTCAATAATATAGAAGTAATTGTAAGACATGAACTCCATTCTTCCCCTTTCCATGTATTTAATATCGATAAACAACATTTTCCACTGCGATAAAAATTGGGATGAAATCTAGTATAACCATCATTTGTAAGATACTTAACTACGGGAGGAGAATAGGGATAATCTTCCGGAAATAAAAAATGAAAAAAATAATATCCATATTGATACGGTGTATCTTCAGGTCCTATTATCATAGCATAACCATTCAAAAAATTATCTTCATCATGAACATAGTGTATATTTTGGTCTTTTAACGGATTTAAAATAATCTGCTTTACATCTTCCACTATACGTTTAAAACATTCTTTTTTTATTGTTTTACATGACATTAAATAATAATAGAATATACTTTTTATATATTTTAATTATTGTAAAATTTATAAAAAATTGAGATAAAAAATTCTGTTGAATATATATTCATCATGACTTCCAAGTTATCACAATATTTAAATAAAAAACAAAAGAAAGGTGACGATATAACTCACACAAGAATTGGAAATAAAAAAGATATTCATGGAGGAAGCTATCAAATAAAAACCAATGATTTAGAAGAGTTTTATAACTTATATTATCATAATATTTTTATTGAAAAAAAATGTGAGTATCTTACTGAAAAACAGGTTAAAAATGGGCCAATTTTAGTAGATTTTGATTTTAGATATGACCAAACTATAACCGAAAGACCGCATAATAAAGGTTTGGTTGAAGATATGATTGATTTATATTTACAAAAGATTAAAAAAATTCTTTGTGTAACGGATGAATCATCGTTTCCTATATTTATATTTGAAAAACCAAATATTAATATTTTAAAAAAGGAATCCGTTGTAAAAGATGGTATTCATATGATAATTGGATTATCTATGTCTAATGAATTGCAACTAGAACTAAGAAAAGAAGTCCTAGAAGAAATACATACCATCTGGGAAAAATTACCTATTACAAATAATTGGGAAAATGTTTTGGATCGAGGAATTAGTGTTGGTTACACAAATTGGCAATTGATTGGGTCAAGAAAACCCGATAATGAGGCCTATGAATTAACAATGCATTATGTCGCGTGTCTTGATACGACAGACGGGGAATTTGAAATGGAAGAAAAGAGCGTAGAAGATTTTAATTATAAAAAAAATTTATTCATGCTTTCTGCTAGAAATGATACACATTTCCGTTTCGAACCACAAGAACATATTAAAAAAAAATTGTCTTCCATGAATTCGAAAAAAGGTAAAAAAAAAATCAAAATTAAATCGCAAAAAAAACTAAACATAGAAATTAGCGATATTTCCAACAAAGATGAATTGTATTCTATGGTTGATAACATGATAGAAACCGTAAAAGATGAACGTAATTATTACATTAAAGAGGCACACGATTATACCATGATACTTCCCGATTCATACTACGAATCCGGTTCGTATGATAAATGGCTTCGTGTTGGTATTGCATTATATCATACTGATGAAAGATTGTTTTTAACTTGGATATTATTTAGCAGTCAATCCAAAACTTTTGATTATTCTGATATTCCTGGATTTTATGATCTATGGACCAAATTTGGAAAAAATAAAAAAGATAATCTCACTTACCGCTCCATAATTTATTGGGCAAGAACAGATGCACCAAAGGATAGATGTCATGAAGTTTATAAAGAAACCTTGGATTTTTACATCGATATTACGGTATCCGGTGATTTCACAATGTCCGGAGAAAATAAAAAAACGAATTTAATGGTGTCCGGAGAAAATAAAAAAACAAAAGGATTCGCCATCCTTGAACAGTGTGGAAGAGATTATGATATTGCAGTTGTTCTATATCAAATGTTCAAAGGAAAATATATTTGCAGCAGTATTTCTGGAAAAGGAAAGTGGTGGAAATTTCATAATCATAAATGGGAAGAAAATGAAGATGCGTTCTCCTTGCGCCTCGCTATATCAGAAGATATGTATCAACTCTATCAAGAAAAAGTTGTTTCAAACATGGAAAGAGTTCAAACCTTCGAAGAAGATGACCCGAGGTGGAATGGAATAAGAAATAGAACACATAACCTAGCCCAAATTTGTCAAATGTTAAAAAAGTGTGCTTCCAAAGAAAATATATTAAAAGAAGCAAAGGGTTTATTTTATGACTCAACCTTTATAGATATGCAGGACCAAAATCCATATCTACTTTGTTTTAACAATGGTGTATTTGATTTTAAAGAAAATGTTTTTAGAGACGGAAAGCCCGAAGATTATATTACAAAATCCACCCATATTGATTATTATCCATTAGAATCTTTTGAATCATCCATAATAAGTCAAATAGACGAATTTATGTATCAATTGTTTCCCGTAGAAGAACTAAGAACATACATGTGGGAACATCTTGCTTCTACTCTTATCGGTACTAACGAAAATCAAACTTTTAATATTTATAAAGGAGCAGGAAGAAACGGAAAATCCATGCTTGTCTCTTTAATGTCCAAAATATTAGGCGACTATAAAGGCACCGTTCCTATCACATTAATTACCCAAAAACGTGGTAGTATTGGTGGTGTATCTCCAGAAGTAACACAGCTTAAAAGTTTACGATATGCTGTTATGCAAGAACCAACAAAGGGTGATAAAATTAATGAGGGAATTATGAAAGAAATTACTGGTGGTGACCCCATTCAAGGTAGAGGTCTCTATGAAAGCAAACCCCTACTATTTGTACCACAATTTAAACTTATCGTTTGCACAAATACTGACCTAGAAATTAAAAGTAATGATGATGGTACTTGGAGAAGAATTCGGCTGTGCGAATTTATGTCCCGATTTAAAGAACGCCCTATTAAAGATGACCCCGACGAACCGTATCAATTTAAGGTGGATAAAAAACTCGAAGAAAAATTTGATGACTGGAAAGGACCGTTTATGTCTAAACTTGTTGCCATCTCAAAAGAAAAAAAGGGTAATGTCACCGACTGTGATATTGTCATGAAGAAAAGCAACGAATATCGAGAAGGTCAAGATTATCTTACAGAATTTGTCAATGAAAATATTGAAGTTTGTGAAGATGAATGTATTAAAAAGGATGAACTTTATCAACATTTCTCTGCTTGGTATAAAGAGCATTATGGTAGAAATATTCCACCTGGAAAAGAAATATACGATTTTATTAATAAAAAATATGGAAAGTGCAAAAGAAAAATGTGGGAAGGTATTAAAATTATATATACATATGAAGACGACCAAGAAGATTAAAATTATAATTTATAATTTACAATTTACAATTTATAATTTATAATTCTATATCACGAATCATTTTTTTATTTAAAATAATACTCCCCGCAAAAAATATAAAGTATCCCAAAATATAAACTAAAAATAATTCTGTGCGTGTTATCGAATATGGCCAATGTGGAACTCCAAAAACAACTATAGTAAGTAAAATTAATAAAAAATGACTAGATGTTGAAATTTCTAGTGGATCTATCGGTCTATATATTAATACAGCCACCAAAACTAAATGTATAAATAACGAAACTACACTTGATTCACCTACTGATAAATTAAAAATGCGAATCTGTTGAATTGGTTGTCGATTATTCATCTGTCTAAAATATGCATCAATTCCACCAACTATAGCTATCATACAATTATGTAAAAATATTACGGAACGTATCGATGGAAACATAATATAAATTATACTAAATATAGGTATCAAAAATGTTGAAAAATATATATATATATTCATGTTATATATGTATATTATATATACATTATTATTTTTTATAATATTTATTTAAGGTTTAACCTATTCCTACTGCGCCTCCTAACCAGAAATCTCCCTCAGGAGTTCCTCCTTCTCCATCTTCAAGTCCTGTATTTCTCTCGTTAAAATTTGTTCGTTCCCGCTAAAGCTCTTCCAGCATGTCATTCAGAGCACCTTTCTTCGCTTCTTTGAATACATCATCGGCATTGTCGCCGTCGTCGGCATTGTCGCCGTCGTCTGCCTCGAGCATCCTTCTTCGAATCTTATTCATAAGATCCTTGCCCGAATCCTTGATATTCTTCGTATCTTGTTTATCGAAACCTGTTTTATTTAAAGACTCGTCATCTTTCTCTAATTTCTTTTTAATTGATCTTAAACTATCTGCTGTCGCCGTACCCACTTCTCTTATACTTTTATCAATTCGCGGGTCGATTAAACTAAAATTATTAAAAAATTCAAATATTTCCTCAACAAAGGATTTACAAAAATACGTCAAAGAATTTATAAAAAAAGGAAACGCTATCATTACTATAATTGTTATAAATGTGATTAATGTAAGTTCATTCTTATATGCTGCAAGTCCTACATAAATACAAAATATTATCCAATATACTATAAATAAAATATTATATAATTCGTCATATTTTATTATATATTCGTTTTTAAATGAATTTTCTCTTAAACGACTATATGCAGAACCGTTAGTAAGCCGTTGTTTTAAATATTCATGTTTATTAATATCAGTTATAGTTGGTTCGGACATATATATATATATAACTTTATTCTTTTTCTGGTGATTTATAATCCCATATAAAAACACCGTATTTAGTATCGGATGTACTGTTTGCATAGGCAATATTTATTATACATTTTGTCAATGCAATAGTAATGATAAGAATAATTATACAAATTACTAATACGTTTGGCAAATCAAATTGTGTTTTTAGAAAAAGAACAAAAAATATCAATACTACAGATGCTAAAATATACATTAACGATTCGTTATACATAGAGAGTTTATGCTGTTTAATCTTGAATTGCTCTGCTCTTTGTAAATTCATTTGTTTTTTTTTATCTTCATCTTCATAAGGGGAGATATCACTAATTTTACTCTGTAAATTCGTTAGTTGAGTATTAAAACTAGTTAAATATGTATATGGATCATTTGAAAAATCTTTATCCTCGGCCGTGTTTATATATAAATAACTCATATATATATATATATTATTATGTTATATTTATAATTAATAATATATTAATCATTTTCACTAAATGAAATCTCATTTCCGGATATACTAGATATACCTATAAATGTAGCAGCAGTAACTCCTAAAAGTAATCCAATATAAATCATATTTTCTGAATCAAACTTAAGTCCTTCAGTTTCTAAAATACCTTCGGAGGGATTTAATATATTTTTATATCTAGCGTCTAACTCACTAAGTCTCTCTGCTATAAAATTGCCATCGTCATCCTTTAATATAACATCATCGTTACTACTTACTACATTAATTTGTTCAACAATTTCTTTTATTTCACTTGCTAATACAGTTAATTTTGGGATTGTAGAGTACTTAGAATCAGTACTATTATATAAATTACACATCGAAAGATCGTCAACATCCTCCTGAGTAGTATATTCGTTGTTTGCCAAATCATAAATGTGGCCTTTTACAGTTAAACTATCATAACTAGTAGTTGCTGTTGTATTGAGTTCGGTGTATAGTTCACTAGCGTCAGTGGCATTGGATAAGGGTATTGAATTACAGGTTAATCTAACATGATCGGGCGCATCATCACTTAAAGGCCACGACGGACCTATATTGTATAAATTAAAATTACCATTACTATCATAATGTAAAAAAAAATAATGATCATCAGGTATAGCGCTGTCATCGCTAGTTGATGCCACGTTAAAAACATTACGTAACATTCTACCAGTTATAATTACACCGCTAGTATTAGTAGAATAATCTACAGTCGGATCTAATTGATTCATTTGGTAATCGAAATCTTCTGCTCTATTTTTAAATGCAGCAATAAGGGTGTCTAGGTCATTGACATCTGAATACGATACGTCTCTCGTTATACCATTGCCAGCGTCTGTATCTATAGTTTGTAATTTTCTTGAAAAAAAGGATTCCATGAAAGAATATTGATTTTCATCCACATTTCCTTGCAACTCACCAAATGTTCCTAAAATCTTCTTTTGTTCAGCGACAAATTTTTCTCCCTGATTTTTTATAAAATTTAAATATTCTTCTTTATTAAAATTCGACATTTATACTATAAAATAGAAAAATAAACTTTTAAAAAGTATTTAACTATTTTTATTAAAAGCCAAATCATAAATATAATATAATAACAAAGTGATTCCAAAAGATATATTTATTGGTCGCATTAATGCTCGCTCACTTAAATTTTTATATTGAATTGAAATCTCTTCTCCAGTTGCATATTTTGATGCAAGTTCATTATACTTTTCATAGTAGTCGGCCTTCGCGTCGACCGTCGCATTGTTTTGCCAGTTTTGCATTCGAGTATCAAGAACTTCCAATTCATTACTGCCACTATCTTTATGTACATTATAACCATCAGGATTGTGATAAAAAGTGTATGCCATTTATATATTTATATTTTATAAATTAATTATTTATATTTTATAAATTAATTATTTATACAAATTCTATAATATGGACTGTAAATAGCAGTTTTACTGGTTCGCAAAATTTTACATATTTCACCAGGTTTAAGACCAATTGCTACCGCGGCAGGGTCAAATCTTGATATTTCAGGGATATATGAATCATCAATAATATTATACTGTTTCTTAAATTCAGCAACTTGTTCAGGAGTTAATTTTATATGTCTTGGAACCATTTTATGATCAATAATATTAAACTGTAAAGCCGCAATATCAATAATGCTTAAATATATATTATTTTCTGCGTAAAGTTGTTTCATTTCACTTACTAAAGTATCTCTACTGGATCGATCCCGAGTAATAATCATCAATGTATCTTTTTCCGTTAAAATTTGTTCTAAATTAAATAAATCTTCTATCATATCATGAATATTCTGCGGTCTTAAAGATTTACTTAAATAAAATTTAACATATATTTTTTCACCGTTAGAATGTGTAAGTAACATATCATTTTGCTTATTATTATTCATAATATGAACTTCATTAATACTAAATTCATTATAAGTTTCTATATTATATCCTTGTATTTCTAACTGTTTTAAAATATTTGTACGCGCGTTGTAAATTCTCAGAACATCATTACTTTGTTGATAATTAGCCATTCTTATTATTATTATATCTAGAATAATTTAATTCAATTTTATATATTATATTTCTTTAAAAATATTGCCTTTAGTTGTTTTTTTTTTAATATGTTGTATATCTTCTTGGTGTATTTTTTGATGACATTTTTCACAAATACACATAACATTTCCCAAACTATTTTTATGTAAATAACCTATAAATCCATTATCATCAGCATATTTTTGATGTCGTAAATGATGAACTTCACTACTTTTATTTTTTTTGCACATTTCACATATATCTCCGAATAATTGGTTTGAATTATAAATGGACTGTTTAAGATTCAATATATTATCCCGTTGTTGTTCTTTATTTACTAAATATTTAGTTCTTATATTACGGGCATTTAATAGTATATTTTTTGGAAGTTTATATGCTTCTGCTACAGTAAGACCATAATAGGTATCACCTTGTCCGTCCTTTAAAATTCTATCATATTCGAGAGATTCATTTTCAGCATTATAAGTAACGGACAAGTGCTTTATTTTCAGTTTATCGAGATTTTTAATTTCTTCGTAATGGCAAATTTCGTGGAAGTGAGTTGCGAATATGAAACTGGTGTTCTGTTTATGTAAATGTTGAAGTGTAGATACAATCAAACTAGTTGCGGATTCAATTTCAGTTCCAGAACATACTTCATCTCCAATAACTAAACTATTTGAATCGGCATATTCTAGAATAGTTGATAATTCCAATATTTCAACAGCAAAGGTAGATAATCCCTTAAACAAATTATCATTTCCTAAGATACGTGTAAAAATACTATGATATGGAGAAAAGTTGAAAGAGGTTGCGGGTACATAAAATCCACTTTGAGCCATAATAAGAGAGATACCTATGGATTTTATCAAACTACTTTTACCGACCGCGTTTGTACCGTAAAGAAGAATTCCTGTTTGAGTATTACATAATTTAATATCGTTTGGAACGTATGTTTCATTCATATTAAGATTTTCAATGATAGGATGGCGCAGTTCGTGGCATGAAACAAAAGAACGTTCGCTTTCATCTTGTATGATTGGTTTAACATAATTATATTTTTTGGAAAGAAATGCTTTACTGTAATCGAGGTCAAGATTAGAAGTGAACTCACAAACAGAAATTATTTTTTCATGAATTGTTTGGAGAGATTGAATAAGCAAACCAAACTGTTTTTTCGTGGATTCAATAACTTTTTGCTTATTAGTATCAAGTGTTTCACATAATGTATTAATATCCTGGTGTTTAATATAATAATTTGCTTTCTTAGCATCACTGGCGTCGAGACTATTGGTATCTAATTCAAATTCAACAATGTCATCTTCATTTTCGTAACTTAGAGATACTCTAGGATATCCTTGTTCTCTTAAGTGGGTTATTAACTTTTTAAATCTTGTTACAGTAATGATGATATTTGTTTCTTCTTTTTTAACATCGATTTCAATCATATCTTTATTATTAATCTTTTTAGCGACTTTTTCCATTTCCGTGTTTAGGTATCTAATAATTACATCGAGTTCTTTGCAATTTCCATTATATTCATGAATCAATTGGTCGTGTTCTTTTGAAAATCCACGAGATATAAAATCTATACTATAATCATTTGTAGTGATATTCATCGCTTTTTTAATATCGATATGTTTATCTATAAGAGAAATTAATTCTTGAACATTTCCACTTTGGTGAAATCTCTCGAACTTTTTAATGTAACAAAAATTTACCTCGATAGAATCGATTCCCTTTTTGTAATTAGCGAACAACTCCTCTAGATTTACCAAACTATAAAAAAGAGAGGATATATCACANGGAGTAACATTATTTTTAATGATTTTGCGATTTAATATTTCTATATCAATGACTTCGGTGAGTTTGTTTCTAATAGTATCAATAGGCAATATATTTTTATCCATTTGTAAAACAGCATCAATTCTATCATAAAATTCCGCTAACATTTTTACGTTCTTAATAGGATTTAAAATACTTTCATGTAATAATCGTTTTCCCATATTTGTTTTACATACATTAAGAAATTTGGATACGGAACTATTTTTTTTAGAATTAGATACTAGTTCTTCATTTCCTATAATATTGAGTTGTTTTAAGGAATGATTTTCAAGCAGAACCCGTTCCGTCGAATTTTGAAAAACGGGGGATTTTATTTTAGTAACAATGCTGGGATTATGTTCATAAATAAATTCTAGAAGAAAACAATAACTTTGTAAAGCGTATGCATATTTACTATACGAATCTATCATATTTGAATTAAAATACTTTTGGATAATACTATTTTGATAGGTTTGCTTTTCACTATTTTTGATTTGGTTGATTCTAATAGGATCTGTTTCATGGCTATTTCTATTGAACAGATGAAATATCTGGGAGGTATTGGAGAGATATTTCAATACTTTTTTCATTTCATCTTCGGGAATATCGTATATAAAAATGATTTGTTTGGGTGAATAGGATATTAAAAATCTCTCCAACTCGTTGTAGGGAGAGGAGTTAAGTTGATATCCCACATGATATTCAAATAGTATGTTTTCTCCGGTAAAGATATCTACAGTCGACAGTCCAAAATGTAATTTGGGTGTGCGAAAGGTTGTTTTTTCAATCCATACACACATGAAATGATTAGTTATGTGAGGAGTATCTTCTATTCCTAGGTAAGTTCCTGGAGAGATTATCTCTTTCAATTTGCGTTCACAGTTTGAACCTGTCGAAGATTGTTCATAAATAGCAATAGTAAATCCTGCATTGTAAAGTCGTTGACAATGATGGTCTCCCTTGTTAACAGGAAATCCACACATAACAACCATATTTTTTTGATATTCCATTTTTGTTTTTATACCGATCTCCATATCTAAGGTTTTTGAAAACTGAATGATATTACTTCCAAATATTTCTCCCGTTTTAGGGTCTTTAAGTCCATATACTTCATAAAAATCACCACAATGAATAAGAACAAGAGTTTTTTCTTTTCCATATGTTTTTTCTAACTTATCTATGTACATAAAGTAATCGTCAATCAATCTTGGCATTACTTATAGTTATTCGAGAGATTTTAAATATTATTCATTTAAATAATTATGGACCAAATTTTCGCCGGAATGATTCATAATCTCTCCAGATAGCATGCAATCTTCGTACATTTTTCTTAGAACATCGTTGGGAGCAAGAGAGCCGATCTTTATAAGTGATTGTTTTCGCAAGTAATCTTTTATTTCATTTATGGGAGTTTGTTGAATTTTTTTGATTTCATCTTGTATTACTCCACGATTATAGTTGCTTTTAATAAATACGCCTACTTTTGAGGTATCATCATTTTTTCCAAGTTTATACTTATATTTTTTTTTGGTTCTTTTGACATGAGCCTTTTTCTTAATTTTTTCGTTGTCTTGTGCAACTATCTTTGGTGGATTTACATCATTTGATATTTGCATATTTTCTACATCGTTAATTACAGGTTCAGGTGTAGATATAACAATATTTTTAATTGGCTCTATATTTTTTTGCGTTTTACTTTTCCAGGTTCGATAGGATGGTTTATTTCCATTTTTTAAATTACTGTATGGTGGCTCTTTTTCAGGTAAATATTGATTTTGTACTGGTGGATTTAACACAGGCATCAGGTTTGATTCCTCGGGAACAATTATTGGTGCGACAGGGGCCACGGGTGCGACAGGGGCCACGGGTGCGATAGGGGCCATGGGTGCGATAGGGGCCACGGGTGCGATAGTGGCCACGGGTTCGATAGGGTCCACGGGGGGCGGGGGTGTCATGGGGGGTCGTATATCAGGAATAAATGAATGATTAATAGCAGGACTAGGAGAAATTACATTTGACGCATTGGCAATAGGTTTATTTCTTCTACTTTTTTTTTGTTGCTTATTCTTTTTTTTATTTTTTCGCAAATCGTTTAAATATTCAAAATGCTTTTCAAATTCATTATTCGAAACCGCCACGTTTTCTTCCGCAGTTTTTTTTTTTTCATCACCATTCCTTTCGCGATTTTGACTGTGTGATTTTATTTTTTTAAGGAGTTCTTTTTGTAATACATTTGGTTTTATAAGGGGTTTAGGTTTAACCTTTTTAGTTTTTTTATTAGTTTTTTTTTTTCTACCACTCATTGAAAAAAGTTCTGGACTAATAGAAATAGTCTTTTTATCCATTTATTAAATACTACAAAAAAAACAGCGACATAAAACTTAAAAAACTGCTATATTTAAATTATTTAAAGAATAAATTGAAAATAAATAATACATGAAAAATGCATTAATAATGGAATCTAAAACAAATAAAAGAATAAATGACATGCATGATATATCGAATGAAGAAGTTTGGACAGTTATTAATAGTTATTTTTCAAAGCAATATTTAGAAAAATTAGTAAGACACCAACTAGAATCTTTTAATGATTTAACTGAAATACAAATATGGAAGACAATAGAAATGTTCAATCCTGTAATTATTAAGTCGGATCATGATTATAATCCAGAATGTAAGAAGCACTTACTAGAAATTAATTTACAATTCGATAATTTTAGTATTCATAGGCCGCAGATACACGAAAATAACGGTGCTACGAAAATTATGTTGCCTCAAGAAGCAAGAAAGAGAAATTTCACTTATGCGGCGACAATGACGCTCGACCTAAAACTAACAATTATTATTAGAAGCGGTGAAAATTTGAGAGACGAACAAAAGATTTTAAAAACCTTACCGAATATACACATAGGAAAATTACCAATTATGTTGAAATCAAACATATGTGTATTAAGACAATACAAAGGTATAAATACAAATGCAACAAGAGAATGTAGGTTTGATCCGGGTGGATACTTTATTATAAATGGATCTGAAAAAACTGTTTTAGGACAAGAGAGAGCTGCGGAAAATAAGGTATTTGTTTTTAATGTATCTAAAAGCAATACAAAATGGGAATATGTGGCAGAAATTAAATCTGTTCCTCCATATCGGCAAATTTCTCCTAAACAGATAAATGTTATGTTATCAAAAAAAAATAATGGATTTGGTTATGGTATATATGTACAGATACCTAGAATAAAGAACCCAATTCCTTTGTTTATATTATTTCGTGCGTTGGGTATTACATCAGATAAAGAAATTTGTTCGTATATTATTTTAGATATAAATTCTCCAGACAATGAAATCATATTAGAATCTTTAAAGGGTTCTATTATCGATTCAAATAAATATTTGACACAGGAAAGTGCAATAAATTACATAACAAATCATGTAATGTATACGCCAATAAATATGACGGTTGAAGCCGGTAAATTAAAAAAGAGGTCATTTACAATGGATGTATTAAATCAAGATTTGTTTCCTCATTGTAACACCCCAAAGGAGAAGAATTACTTTCTTGGATATATGACCGTAAAATTATTAAAAACCGCGCATAATATCATACCAACCGATGACCGGGATTCGTATATAAACAAAAGAATAGATTCGTGTGGAGTATTGATTAATAATTTATTTAGAAATTATTTTAACAAACTGGTTAAAGATATGCAAAAGCAAATTGTACGAGAAATCAACAATGGTTCTTGGAAATCTACCAACGATTATGAAAATATCATTAATTTAACGAATATTTATAAAATAATAAAATCATCTACACTAGAAAACGGAATTAAAAGGGCTTTGGCCACTGGCGATTTTGGAATTAAACACATAAGTACTACGAAGGTTGGTGTAGCCCAAGTATTAAATCGTTTAACGTATATATCTTCATTAAGTCATTTGCGTAGAGTAAATACACCGATAGATAAAAGTGGGAAAATGACACAGCCGAGACAGTTGCACAATACTACATTTGGGTTTCTTTGTCCAGCAGAGACTCCAGAAGGTCAGTCTGTTGGTGTTGTTAAAAACTTAGCCTACATGACACATTTAACTACGTACTCCGATGTTTCGCCACTGTATGATTTTGTCAAAGAATATACGGTAGATATAAATAACTTAGAACCGTCAAAATTGCATGGTAAAGTAAAAGTCTTTGTGAATGGAAATATTTTAGGATATGCGACAGACCCAATACAGTTGTACATGGATTTAAAACACAAAAAATATTCTGGAATTATTAATGTATATACTAGTATTGTTTTCAATATAGAAAACAAAGAAATAATTATATGTAATGATGCCGGTAGATTAACAAGACCTGTATTTAAAATGAAAAAGAATAACATTGTAATTCGAAAAGACATAATTGAAAAAATTTCGAACAGAGAATTATCATGGGATGATTTGTTATTGAATGTAAAACTTGATGATTCTGTAATCGAATACATAGATCCACTTGAGCAAAATTCCAGTTTAATTGCTATGACTCTTAACAATTTGGATAAAAATAAAAAATATACTCACTGCGAAATTCACCCGAGTACCATATTTGGTATACTAGCATCTTGTATTCCTTTTCCGGAGAACAATCAGTCTCCAAGAAACACATACCAGTGTGCAATGGGTAAGCAAGCCATGGGTGTATATGTCTCTAATTTCAAAGATAGACTTGACAAAACATCGTATGTTTTAACCTATCCTATGAGGCCACTGGTAGATACAAGGATTATGAATATGTTACAATTAAATCGAATTCCTTCAGGAACACCAGTTATTGTTGCTATTGCTATTATTGATGGTTATAATCAGGAAGATAGTATATTATTCAATGCGGGGTCTCTTGACCGTGGTTTATTTCAAGCCGTAATTTATCATACCGAAAAGGACGAAGATAAGAAAATACATGGGGATCAGGAAATAAGATGCAGGCCAGATCCTTCAAAAACAAAAGGGATGAAATTTGGAAACTATAATAAATTAGACTCAAACGGAGTAATTCCTGAAAACTCCATGGTAGAGGACAAAGATGTAATTATAGCAAAAATGTTTCCAATTCGTGAAAATAGAAATGACCATACAAAAATAATTAAATATGAAGACCAAAGCAGAATTTACAGAACAACCGAGGAAGCTTATATTGATAGAAATTATTTAGAGAGAAATGGCGAGGGTTATCAATTTGCAAAAACAAAAATTCGTGCATTAAGACAACCTGTTATTGGTGACAAATTCTCTTCAAGACACGGACAAAAAGGTACAATTGGAAATATTATTCCAGAAAAGGACATGCCATTTACACAAAACGGTATTAAACCTGATATTATCATTAATCCACATGCAATACCTAGTCGAATGACGATAGCACAACTCAAAGAAACGCTGCTAGGTAAAATATTATTAGAGCAGGGTTTGTATGGAGATGGAACTAGTTTTGGAGATTTAGAAGTTTCGGACATTTGCAACATGTTACAAAAGATAGGATACGAGTCACACGGAAATGAAGTTATGTACGATGGATTAACTGGAAAACAAATTGAGACAGATATATTTATTGGTCCGTGTTTTTACCAAAGACTTAAGCATATGGTAAAAGATAAACAACATAGTCGTTCTATTGGACCAATGGTTAATCTTACGAGACAACCCGCAGAAGGCAGAAGTAGAGATGGTGGACTTCGTTTTGGAGAAATGGAGAGAGATTGTTGTGTCAGTCATGGTATGTCAGAATTTACAAAGGACCGTATTTACAATTCATCAGATAAATACAGCGTTAATATTTGTAATAGTTGTGGATTTATTGCGGCATACAATGATAAAATGAGGATTTATCATTGTAAAATATGTGAGAATCGTGTAAATTTCTCACATGTTAAAATCCCCTATTCTTGCAAATTATTATTTCAGGAACTGTTAACTATGAATGTTGCACCGAGATTAATTACTTCTTAAAAAAAATATTACTTTATACTATAATGACAAACTGTGGAAGTTCAAGTGGCATACCTTATCCTGAAAATTCTACAACGGATAGAAGTTTAGAGAGAAAAGTTCTTAAAAATGCAATTAATTACAGCAAATGTAACAAGGTCCCCTCTACGGGAAATTGTGGTAGAATGACATTTACTACTTCTATGAATAAACACAATAATATAAAATATGTATCTGATAGTTCTGATTTCACCCGTTACAAAAGATTAATGAGCAATAAAATTATGAAAAAATAAATTTAATAAGTATAATCATCATTAGAATTTAGCAATTTTTTTACCGAATCACATTCCAGCGATGCATCGATATTTACGGTTTCAGAATCTACAATTTTATATATAATTTCCAATAATAATTTGGAATCTTGATTATATTTATACTTTTTAAGAGAACAAATAAGATGTCGTATAATAGTTTCAATAGTAGAGCTGTCTCCACCAAAAGAACCATCATCATTCCAAAGATTATTATATTCTTTTACGGCATGTTGATAACTTTTTAGCGATAGACCAATAGTAGTTCTTTGGCTGGAATCTAAATCGCTATAATAAACAGTTGAAAATTTATGCGTAGATTTTGTTGTCATTTATATAATAATTATATTTTTATTATATGAATTTAAGAATCATCCTTTTTATCTATTACAATATTCGTTAACATTGGTAAACTTACATTTTTAATCGTACCACCACTTATTTCTTTAGATTGCTCCGTAGATTGCTCCGTAGATTGCTCTGTAGACTGTTCATCACCATCTTTTTTAACCACGATACCTTTATCTTGACTAGTTTCTAAATCTTCTTCTTTTGGCGGATTAGAATCAGGACTACCTACGATAAATGGCGGACTTTCGACTGTGAATGGCGGACTTTCGGCTGTGAATGGCGGACTTTCGGCTGTGAATGGCGGACTTATTCCCTGATAATTTGTGGTTGCAGGAGATACAGCGCCCGTATAATTAAACGCAGAACCTATATTGTTTGTAATTTGTTTTTGAGCCGTATTAATTGTATCTTGAGCATTTACTATAGTTTTCTGCGCAGTATCAATGGTTTGATTCAACGTATCATTTGCTTGTAACTGTAAATCTGGTAAATTAACCGGAGTAAGTTCCGGAAGATTTAGTCCAAATCCAGGATTTACTGGCGGAACCTTTATCTTTTTGATATCGTCGGAGTCAACAACATGTTCTAACTTGTCTCCGTTAAAGTATGAATTCATTTCATCATTAATTGCCTCTAAATCTTCACTTTGGATTTGTATTACGTCTAAATCGTAATCTATATCAACAATAATCCACTTTCTATTTTTTTTAGAATCATCGTCTAAATAAACTTCATCTCCTTTTTTATATTTATCCACCTCCATTCTTTCTAAGAGTGATAAATCGTCGACCTCTGGAACTTCTGCAGGGGCACCCCTCTCTTCTCCAGATGGTTCTTTTTTTTCAGTGGATTCACCCAGTTTATTTTCAGCATCAGGAGTAGTTCTTACTACATCTGGAACAGGTGTAGATTTTAGTTTTTTAGATAATGAAGAACGTAATGTTTTTAAATCAACATCTTTATTAAAAAGTAACTTATCAATATTATTTGAGTAAGACATGGATAATAATTGATTTACATTATCATCCGTTATAAATCGCAACTGTATATTCATAGTCTGTAATTCTTGCATAAGTAATTTAAAAGCATATGGAACACGAATAATACTAAAGTCACGACCATGTTTTGTTACATTTTTAAGATTTAGAGATTCTAAATCTGTTCCATAGGCCTCTGTGTATTTGATTGGACCATCCGAATAAGGGCTTAAAAAAATATTCTTGTCTTCATTGTAGACCGCGATCATACCTGTTTTATTGCATACAGCCATGTAAAATTCGTCCCCTCTTACTAAAAAGGATTCATTTAGGAAAGCGTCTGCGCCGTGGGCCTGAATTGCCCAACATTCCATCTCTCCAATTCTTAATCCCCCATCGTTTGCACGACCTTGAACAGTCTGTCTTGTTAACGCGGTTCTTGGCCCTTTTGCTCTATAATTAATTTTATCTTTAACCATCTGTTTTATTCGCATGTAATAAGTAGGTCCAAAGTAGATTTCCGTTTCGATTTGTCTTCCTGATAAACCGTCATACATAATCTCACACCCACTTGAGTGATATCCGTTTCTCTTAAGCATTTCCCCAAATATTTCATGTTTAGGTCCTTCATTTACAAATGCAGTACAATCGCAGTAACATCCTTTTATTAATCCGGCTTTACCTATCAATTGCTCTATCAACTGTCCTATGGTCATTCTACTAGGTAAGGCATGAGGATTAATTATTATATCTGGTTTAATGCCTTCTTGTGTAAAAGGCATATCTTTTTCAGGAATAATTAATCCAACCGTTCCTTTTTGTCCGCATCGAGATGCAAATTTATCTCCAATCATCGGTATACGCTCTTCTCTAACTCTTACTTTAGCAATTCTATACCCCTCTTCTCCCTCCGTTATAAAAGATTTGTCAACTAATCCAAGTTGACCCTTTTTAGGAAAAATCGAGGAATCCGTATGTTGTACCACATCACTCGGGGAATCAGTTATTCTACCAATTATAGCAACCTTATCATTTAATATTGTATTTTCACGAATCAAACCATTTTCGTCTAATTGACTATAGTCTATACCAGGCTTTAAACGACCTATATTTTTTTTTTCGACTATGTTTGCAAATTTTGTTTGAATTATTTTTTCCCCCGATTGTTCTGTTTTCTCATAACTTTCATAACTATTAAAATATGTAGTTCTAAACAAGCCTCTGTCTATAGATCCTTGATTTAAAAGAACCGCGTCTTCAACATTAAACCCGGTATTACATTGAATTGCCACTATTACATTTGTTCCATTGGGATGTTCTTCATTTGTAATATATTTTGTATATCTAGATTTTACCAAAGGTGTTTGACCGTAATTCAAGATTACCCCCATTTTGTCAATTCTATTTCTAAAATTGGTATTATAAATAGAAACACCTTGTTTAGCCTGCCCACAACCATACGTATTTCGAACTGCCGGATTATTCTCAGGAAACATAATTTGATTTGTCAGTATACCAAAAATAAACGATTGATGTATTTCAAGATGTGTAGTATATTTATTTATATTTTCCAACTTCGATGCTATTAACGACGTATTTACCTCAGAATTATCCACATATTCAATTATTGATTTATTGTCATTTAAATCTTCTATAGTAACGGACCCATATAGAGATTTACTAGAAAATACCTTATTGTCTTCTACTTTAAAATCCTTTTTTTTATCTAAAAATCCAGAAATCACATCATTCCATGTATAATTATTTTGTATTTTTTTATAAGTGTTTGATTCGTAACTAGGTATTTTATTATCGACTGTAAAAATAGGACGCACTAATCTTCCGCCATCAGTATATAATTCAATTGTATTTTCTTTTATATTCCAACTTATACTTGTCTGTATTGGTATAATACCGTTTAATTTATATATTTTCAATGATTTGACTACTTGAACAGGTTCTTCAATTAAACCACACCAACTACCGTTAATAAAAAACTTTGTAAAGTATTTTAATTCATGAATAGTAACTTCTGCCAATACACGAACGATAAAATTCTGTTTCATAAACTTTAACAAATCATACATAGAGTATCCGGTTGAAATCTCGCAACTAATGGCCATGTGTTTATGAAGGCCAATGTTTCCCCCATCCGGAGAATCCACGGGATCAATATATCCCCACTGCGAAGCATTTAACAACCTCGGCGCAATTACTTTAGCCGTGGAATCCATCGGTAGATTTAATTTTCTTTTATGAGATAACGCAGAGACATAGGATAATATGTTTAAATCTTGTACTACCCCTTCTCGTTTTGTGTGACTTTGGGCTCCCCAATTTCCCTTAAAGGCCTTTTTAAACCCCCCTTCCACTTCTTTGTCCGCAAAAATGTATTTATATTCATGTTGTATTAAATTTAAAAAATTCATATCATTGTAACCTTTTTTGTAGTAATATCGCTTATCCATTTTTAAAAGAATGCTGCGCTTCATTATCATATAATACTCTCTAAATAATTCTTTCAATAATATTCCCGGCGTTTCAATTCTCTTATATTTATAATTATCTCGGTCTGTAGGACGCTCTTCTTCTAAATAAAGTTTTATGAGTCCAAATACCATGTGTCCCAGAAATAATGCCTTTTCCTTAAATTTTAATTCTCCCATATGTGGTAAAAAATAATCCGATAATATCTCCAGTACGGCGGGAATTGTTTTAGCCTTTGTAAACATTTTAATGTATTGAAGCGCTAATTCCTGAGTAAATATAACTCCCGCATCATGAACACATGGTTTTAAAACATCCAAATAATATTCGTTTTTTTCAATATCATGTAAAATATATTCCATTATTTTTTTATCCGATATTACACCCAACGCACGCATTACAATAAAAAGAGGAATTCCCTTTCTTACATTAGGTATATAAATGACAATATTTCCATTTTTATATTTACTATTTGGTGCTAAAATTCTAACAGATGTCTTTCGAATCGGTTTAGATGCATCCTCTGACATGGATGTTATTTCCGCAGCATGAGAATAAATATCATTTACCTTGTCTTTATAAATAATCATATTGTTCGCAAATTTTTCTTGACTTACAATTACTTTTTCCTTTCCATCAATAATAAAATATCCACCAGTATCATTTTTACACTCACCCATATTATACCTAGCCAAACTAGACAGTCCATTCATTAAACAAAATTTTGATTGAATCATGATTGGAAATCTACCAAAATACAATTTATTTAATTCTATTGTTTCTTCATAGTCTATATCATCCGTTTTTATTTTTACATCTATCTCAACATCATAATGTATAGTCATACCATATGTCATGTTTCTTAATCTAGCCTCATTTGGATACATAAATTTTACTTCATTCTCACTATCATATATAATTGGTTTTCCAAAATATATTCTATCTCCCGATTTTCCACCTATATATAAAGCCATCTCATATTCTCCGGTTACAACCTTGTCTTTTTCAGGAACTTCATCATCATATGTATATTTTGAAAATTTTAATGGATTATTTTCTTTGATTATTTTAAATATATCCTTTTCAAAAAATAAGTTATATGACTCCTGTTGATGTTTTATCAATATATGATGATCATTTGTAAAATACTTATCAATTAATTCCCATATAAAAGCCATAGTATATTATAATATTAATTTATTTTAATATTATAATATATTCATATTTACAATGTTATTCCTGAAAAAATAAATAACGATATCAATAAAAACATTAATATTATTGGATAAAGTACTAAAAACCACGATAGATTTTTATACCCTGCTCTACAGAAAACGTCTAATAACCATGTCCAAAAAACGATATATAATAGTTTAAAAACAAACATTTTCTCAGAACTTGTATCACACTCATAAGGACCAATACAATAATTATTCTTGCTAGTTGTTATATTTTGAATACCAATAATTATTAATATCAATGTTGATACCGTAAAATATAATTTTGACGGCTCACATATATTTTCATATATTTTCGAAAAATATTTCATTTATATATTATTATTATAAAATATTATTGTCCACGATTTATATATTGAAAAGTAGTTGACCCCTCTGAGCTTGCATGTCCGTTAAATACATCATTTAACCGTGAACTATATAACGTTGAATTTACAACATCCATCGCGCGTAAACCTCCGTATTTTTTACTCTTTCTCTTTATCCTCTTTCTGCTCTTTCTTCTGACATTTCTATTGCGACTTCTTTTTATGGGTTTAATTGTGCGACCCTTTCGCCTATAATTAAATTTTCTTCGTGATTTATATTTTTTTCTTAAATATTTCATATATTATATCATTATATTTTATTCTAAATCAACGTGGGTTAACATGTGTCTACGACAACACATATTTTTTAACTTTAAATAATCTAAAACTTCACCTTCTACTGTTTTATCAAAACTCTCTTTTGTTAAATATATTACTTTTTCAACCTTTTCATCATTTGCCATTTTTTTCTTGATTACTTCTTGTAAATAAAAACGATATTTATCGCCTAAAACTGTTCCGCATGTAAAACATTTTACGGGAATAATCATTATATATTATATATTTCTTATATTTATATTATTTCAATTTTTATTGCAAATATTAACTCGACAAAGCACTATTATACCAAATATGCGAAAAATATGATGATACTGTATCATAATTGTCTGAAGTAATGTAAGTTAATTCAGGACCAGAATTTTGTATATCCATTATTTTTGTTGTACCAATTGCCCTATCATAATATTTTAGTCCCGAAAGTCTTCCACTAAATCCAGGGTTTTCACTTCCGGTACTATCAAGCAGCATTTGACAAGCATAAACATCACTATAATTTTGTCTTAAAGGTTTTTCAAAAACCGTTCTTTGAATTAATGTTCCTTCTACAAAAACATCTATTTTATCATGTTCTGCTCTAATAATAATATTCATCCATTTATTAGAACTTAAATTATTAATTGTAATAACTTCATAACTTTCTTGAACCGCAGGATCAGTATCAATAACTATATTCATATTTATTTCATTAGCAGAGGTGCCCCCTTCCGCCTTTTGATCATATTGTAAATAAACACCTGGACCATTTTTAGAGAAATACTCGTCGCCGTCCGCAATTTTCTCTATATTTCCCTTGTTCCAAACGTGATAAGTATTCCCTTGTTGTGAATCGTTGAATATTAATTCATCAAGGTGTAACCAAAATGACCATGTGTATTCTAATCCTTTATCTTCATCATCTGATCTAAAAATAGGAAATGAACCACTTTTATTAGGATTAACGCTATATGATTTTGCTTGATTACCATTTATCATTCCTGGGATTAATGTAATCTCTCTTTTTGGGCCATTTATATAGGATAAAACCAATATACCAATTCTAAGAAGTATAAAAAACATAATTATTACTAATAATGTGAATCCAATTCTACCAAAAACACTTTCTCCCATTAAAGAATTATCTTGTTCTGCCATTATATATATATAATGAAATAAATTATATATATATATACTTTTATTACTTAACCTAATCCAACACCGGCTATTTCTTCGTCATTTTTCAATAGACTCATTCTCATTTTATAATTCCCTAAAATATTATCAAATATATTACCACTTGAACCATATTTATATACATCATAAACTTTTGAAGGATCTAATTCTTTAGTATAGAATCTAAAATTTTTTGTATATCCGTCAAATCCACTTTCACTACTAATCGAATTATCATGCAACGTAATTTCATTCTGTGAACCACTATTTACTACAGTGTTCGTTGAACTACATGTATTTGCTAATTTACCGTCTATGTAGACATCAAAAGTGTTATTATATTTAGATATCCCTAAACATACCCATTTTTGTGAAGGAATATTGTCTATTTCACAATGAGTGGTACCCGAAGATTTATCATTCCATTGAATTCTAAGGTCGTTTGTACTCCCAGGAAAATAAGCTCCTATACTTTGAGAAGTACCATCCTCGGATGTCATAGATATTATATATCTATCAGAAGTATAGTTCTTCCCCCAATCATTTACATAAAACCAAATAATGAATCCATAATTATTTATGTCAAGATTATTTGGATTATATAGTGACCCGCTAATAGAAGTGGACTGATCCGCTTCCAATAATCCCGTTAAAGAACTACCTTCAAAAACCTTGAAATAATTTAATAACATATAAACAAAATATATAACTAAAATTATAGTTACTCCAATAATAATTTCTTGTAACATTTTATATATATATATATAAATTATAAATTTATAAATTATATATTTATATTTCTCTAAATTATCGGTGGGGTTTTATCTTTGTATTTATGATAGAAATCGTTTATTTCTTGAGCGGTTAGTTCTCGATCCAAATATCTTACATGACAAATACCACCAGTCAAACCATAATCTTCACCAGTTATAACCTTTGTGTCTGTGTTTTTTACATTAATACTATTTATGGATTGTATTAATTTACCGTTCATAAAAATATCTAAAATTCCGGAATCATAATTAATAATAATGTGGTTCCATTTTTGAATAGGTATATTATCAATGGAATATGTAGTAGTGGTATATTGCGGCGGCTCGTCTTCTCCTTCCTTAGAACCTTCACCTGTAAGTTCTTGTATATTTATTTTTATTTTATTTTCATTCTCATTATATTTAAACTCTATTTGTTCTTCTAATTTTATAATATTTCGAGGTGTATTTCTATCATTGACATTATTAATAAAAAACCAAAAGGATAATGCGTATCTGCTGTTTGATTTATCTTTCTGAACATATATTTTATTTAATTGTTCTTCTGTATTTAAATATATAGGTTCATTTAAAAGAATTTTTGGTTTATAAAAATCGATATTTTTATATAAAATATATAATGCTATAATAACAAAGTCTATAATAAGTATTAATATAGACAACTCAGAAGTCAATCCTAATTCATTTTTAAAATAATTAACTACATATGTGAATAGACACGGTAAAAATAAAACTATTCTATATAATAAATTAAATTCTGCCATGGGTAAAAATACCTTGTATTCTGTGTTGTATATTCCAAGTGATGCTATAATAAATGATAATATACCGATAATAATTAATGAAATAAATATAATATCTGTGGGTTCGGTTTCTTCTATATAATTATCCCCGTATGCAGCATTATAAAAAGTGATAAATATAAATGAAAAAAAACATATTGTAAATATAATTACACTAATTACTGTGTTTTTTAATTCTTCATCATTTGCATAATTAGTGTTAATGTGAATCACTACAATGGTAATGATATAATAAAGTATAAAAGTATATGACATTTCAATAAAATTTACGGCAGTATATCCACTTTCTGTTTCGTAATATGGTACAATATTGGTAGGATCAGGAAATGAAAAATCACCAAAAATTTCACTTGGAAAATTACTTAATCCGTATCCAAAGGAAAAGAATAGAAAAATTACTATTCCTGATAATATTATTCTAGCTGTCTTTCCATCTTCATCGAGGATTTTAAGTTCTCTAAAATCTTTTATTATTTTTTGTGAATAATAAATAAAAAAAACTAAAAGAATAAAACTAACTAATGTTAAAACACTAAATGTAACATTTCTAGTAATAACCTCATTTTTTTCTTCTTCTTCTCTTTCATATCTAGATTTTTCATAGGAACTCATATTATACTATAATAGTATTATAAATTTTCCATTGCGGTTTTATCTCCGTGACAATTTCTGCACATCGCAACTAAATTATTTATTTCATTAGAACCACCATGTTCTAATCTTATTTTGTGGTCTACTTCAAAGGATGCGCTCAATTGCTGCCCACATTTAGAACATCGCCAATTTTGTTGAGAGGCAACATATTTTTTTTTTGTTTCACTTACAGACCTTTTTGTAGTTCCCGAACCTGATTTCATCATTCGTTTGAATTGTGGTGGTTCATGATTTATTTTAGAAAACATATCATTTCTTGTTAAATCTATCAAAGGAGTAAAAAGTTCTCGTGCTTCTTGATCGACGGGCATGTATTTTATTAAATCATTTGCATGTAAAAAAGCATTTTTGCTCTCGGATGGATATTTTTTTAAAAAAAGATAGAAAGAGAGTCCTAAAAATGCATACATTGCCATTTCGTAATATTTTTTCCAGGATATTAATATTTTTAAATATTTTCCTTCATAATAAGTNTTTAAAACCATAAAAGCCGTTATTGCAAATATAAGAAGTTCGAACTTCATTAATATTAGGTTAGATTTTCTTTTTTTTTTTTGTAGATCAATCTTATTTTCTTTTTTGGAGTGCAGCATTCGCAGTTATTTTTTATTTTAAGCCAGGACATATTATATAAATCTATAGTTTGTTTTTCGCTGCAATTTAAGTAGGGATATTTTTCGTATAATTTGGCAATGGCCCTTTCTTTTGCCTTTGCTTCTACCATTATATCTATTTCAATGCCATATTTTTCAGGTATTTCCAGCAAATAATGTGGTATTTCTTCAATAAAATCACTGTGGTGTCCTATTCTTCCGCTTCCTTGTTCGCTAATGTGAAACTTTGGTTTGATACNTCTTTTTTTCCAGGTGTTTAGTATATCTTCTATATAAAATTCTGCCGGAGACAAATATTCATCGGGGTGTAATAAATTATAGCAAGTGTAGTGGTGTGTATCGAAAACAACGGGTATATTCACTTTTTTTGAAATATATAAACAATCTTCTACGGAGAAACATTTCTCGCAATTTTCAAGAACAAGTCTGGACTGAACATTTTCTGGAAGTTTATGAAATTGCTCGCACCACCTTTCTATGGTTTTTGTTTTATCTCCATACATTCCACCNCCGTGAACTACCATAACAGAATTTTTGTCCAATCCCATCAAATCTAGCACATCTGCGTGATATTTTAGGTCAACACAAGTTTGATGGAAACTTGCTTCATTTGGAGTACCAACCACGTTATATTGTCCTGGATGAAAAGTTAGNCTTTGATTAAATTTTTTGGAGAGATTCCCAATCTCTCCAAGTATTTTTTCCGCAAAAGCAAATGAATAGTCTTCCACCTTTGGATTCGATTTATGTGGAAATAATTCACTACTTAATCTAAATAACTTTATACCGTTCTCTTCGTTCCAATGCATCATTGTGATAACATCACGAAGATTTTGAAGAATTTTTTCTTTTAGCGTATCTATACCCTTTTCTTCAATAGAGCGAATAATCATTTTTCTTGATGCGAATACGGGTGGTTTTCTTTCACGTAATTCCGTATTCAAACAGCATAATCCAAGTTGAATAGGCTTGTTAACACTCATGGTTTTTGTTGTCTTATTAGTAGACTGATAAAAGTATTTCAATTTTTTATTAAAATAACAATAAATTTTGTAATAAATGAAAAATTTTCATAAAAATCAAGATAATCATAAAAAGTATTTTAATTTTATAAGTATGAGTCTCGCGAGGGTGATTCGAACACCCNGCCAACGGAGTTTTGAATACTTGACCTCTACAATCCGTCGCTCTACCAACTGAGCTATCACGAGATTTTATTTTTACATAAAAATAAATAAAAAAAATGCACGCACTGGGACTCGAACCCAGGAACCCGAGGGAGCAGATCTTAAGTCTGCCGCGTTTGACCAACTTCGCTATACGTGCTTTAAAATTTTTTATTAACGCATCGCTAGGTTTCGTTCCTAGGACCTCCAGGTTATGAGCCTGGCACGCTTCCACTGCGCCACAACGCGATAATGTTTAAAGATATAAAGTAGATCTAAATTTTTATATTTGCTCCCGGCAGGGTTCGAACCTGCGACTTCCGGCTCATAAGACCAGCACTCTAACCAACTGAGTTACGAGAGCATCCTATAAGTTACTACGATATATACTATGCAATTCTTTTTATATTCTATTATTATAATGAAAATAAGTAATTTAAACAAATTATTTTTAGAAATTTGCATGTACATTGCCGCATTTGGTTTAGCCGATTATTATGTTGATTTATACAATATACCCCGTCCGCAATTTTATTTCTCTCTGCTTTTCATTTCAATATTTTTATGGATTCGAATAAACAAAATAAAATGATAGTCTAATCCTTATGACAACCATTCTCTTTTAATAATTTATTTATATCTATAACAAGTTCACTCGTTTTTGTCATGTACGTATCGGGATGAAACGCATGAATTAAAGCAAAAACACTACCCTTCGCAAGCATATAACTAAACTTCATTGATAAAACAAAGTGTTCTTTATAGTTCATGCAAACCTCTTTCAAATGATAAAAATCAAGTAATTTATCAAAATATCGTACTTTTGGTGGTTCCTCTTGTGGTTCCTCTTGTGGTTCTTCTTGTGGTTCCTCTTGTGGTTCCTCTTGTGGTTCCTCTTGTGGTTCATTTTGCGAATCTAAACTCCAATCTATATCTGCTTGACAAAGCGGATTATTTAATACACCCATGTTTATTACTATAATATAAAATCTTTAAGTTTATTTATAAACATATTCTAATAGGTTTATTCTCTAGAGGAATCAGTAAATTAGAACCCCCAAAATCTAGAGGTAAATCGCATTCATTTATATAATTTTTTAATATAGGTAACCAGTTCTCTTTCTTAGTAATAATATAAATTTTTTCTTGTGTTTTAGGATCAAGCCAATTTTTAAAAATATCCCAAAAAATAGAAAATACTCTAGGTGTATTAATAATAAAAATATGATTAATTCTTCCGGGATAATTATTTTGAGATATTTTAGCCAATTTTATTACAAATTCCATGGAAGCCTTAGACATTAAAGATATATTCCATCCCTCTGCATTTATTACAAAAGTCCATTGACTAACCTTTTTATTTAATATTTTACTTTGATTTATTAATATTTTAATCATTTGTTCATTTATCCAAACTAAATATTTCAAAACATGATCTAATGATTTTATTTCACTTTTCTGTAATAATTCATGGAATTTTGCATTTCCCCAATTGGAGTACAAAACCGGACCATTGTTTTTATCATATCTATGTAACCAACACGGTAAATGCTGTCTCAAATGAAAAGGGTCGCAACCTAATACATGCGTTCCAGTAATATCTACTATAGGTAAAATCTCATTATTATACCATTCAACATGTAGTTTAATCATTTTTAAAGATTCCCATATATCATAATTTCTTGCTTTTAAAAATCTCTCCAAATAATCATCTTCTGTCTCTAAAGTTTTTTTTAATTCATCTGCTATTTCTACGCCTTCTTTTTTTATTAATGTTTTTATATTACTAATACTGTCAGTCATTAGTAATATAAGTATTTTATTTTTAATTACATTTGTTATACCCTTGTATATAAATACCATATAACCATAATCATTATAATAAATACAATGATGGTCAATATCATTTTTCTTTCGTATAATTGTTCCAGTTTTGGAACATTTACCTTTTTATATTTATCGTAATATGCATCGAGAGATTGATAATACTCTTGTTCTGGTTTATCCAGAGTTTCGTTTACACGATTATGTATAAAATGAATCCATTTAACAAATGATTCTCGAGAATCAAGATAGGAACTAACCGGATATTTATCTAATAATGTACTAAAATCTGTTCCTATTTTTTCATCCGGAATAAATAAAGGTACATTCTGTATAAAATCGTAATATTTTTTCTTTGTAACCTTATTTGGATGAATAGGGTAATTTAAGGCTATCGTAAATAAAAAAAACCAATAGTGGGGACCCCATATTTCTGGTGATAATGCCATTACTATTCTTATATATTAATATTTCTCATTCATATCGAACAATATACATTAATCACTGGGTGGAGAAGAAGTGGATTTATGCACATGACTTGTTAATTCTTCCATTTTAGTTTTCATATCATCCATGAAACTCTTAAATATATCAGCATTACTCTTTGAACCTTCCACGTCTACTTTTAAATCTTTTATATCGTCAACTACATTTTCTTCCATACCCTTTTTTACACTTAATTCAAATATATTATTCTCGTTCATTGCAACTATTTCTTTTGTGGATTCTACATCTTCTTTTACCATTGAAACTTGTGACATCAAATCCGTCATCTTTTGATTCAATGTATTTATCTTTTCACCACTTGGATGTTCATGGTCAAAATCATGGGTGTGTCCTCCAGATGAATTTGTTTCATTATTCATAGGAGTATCAATATTACTCATTTCTGCACCCGCGGTGTCATCCATATTTTCAACATTTTCAATAATAGGCTTACATGTAGAACAAATTAACGAAAATATGCTAAATGCTATAAATATATATAAAAAATTAAAAACATAATCTTTTGTATTTTTTGATATTTTGAATAAAACCATATACTATATATATTTAAAAGAAAAAATTATATATTATAAATATGAATAGATATTATAACAACAATTTTTGTAATAACTGTGGAAAAAATGGTCATTTATTTCATCAATGTAAACTTCCTATAACTAGCAACGGTATAATATTGCTTGATAATACAGCAAATGAATTAAAATATCTTATGATACGTCGAAAAGACACATTGGGATATATTGATTTCATAAGAGGGCGGTATCCATCAACTAATATAACTTACATTATGACGATAATTAATGAAATGACGGAAGAAGAAAAGGAACGAATTACAAACAACGATTTTGATACATTATGGATAAAATTATGGGGTGGAAAAGGAGCAGGTTTAAATAATTTTGTAGAGCAAAGAACATCAAAGGAGAAATTTGAAATACTACAAAAAGGTATAGTTATTAATAAAGAGATATATACCATTTTTGATTTAATCAATTCATCGACGAATAATTGGCTTGAACCAGAATGGGGATTTCCAAAAGGAAGAAGAAATTTCAATGAAAAGGATTTAGATTGTGCGATTCGTGAATTCGAAGAAGAAACCGGTTTATCTGGAAATGATATAGATATAATCAATAATATACTTCCAATAGAAGAAACATTTACCGGTTCAAATTATAAATCTTACAAACACAAATATTTTATAGCCGTATTAAAAAACAAAAGCGTGAAAATGGATAATTTTCAAAAAACAGAAGTGAGTAAGATTGAGTTTAAAACGTATGAGGATGCGATATCCAAGATCAGACCATACAATTTAGAAAAAATAGACATTATAAAAAGCGTTAATCTTATTTTAAAAGAATATACTTTATATTAGTTATATATATATATATGGATTCCATCAAAAAAAAAAAGAAAAAACTTGTATTAAAACCCAGAGAAGTTCCTGAACAAAATGAGCCTCTAGAAGAGAAAAAAACTAAAATCATTAAAAAAACGAAGAAACCTAAGAAAACCAAAAAAGATAATAAACAACCAATGGACGATATAGATGATGATGCCGTTTTTAAAATACATAAGGAATTAAATAAAAACTTGAGAGAGGTGGAAGAAAAAGAAGCCAAGTATTTTGAAGAAAATCCGGATGCACAAAAGGGTTTATATCCAACTTTAAATGATCCAAATTTTACAATTAAAATTGCAGAGAAACGGGAATTCAATGAAACTAAATATAAGGGTGATATAGGAAATGTAGAAATAATGGCAGAACAAAAATGTAATGAAGATAGGGAATTAGCACCACATCAAATATTTGTAAAAAACTTCATGTCTTTTAACACACCATATAATAGTTTACTCTTATATCATGGACTCGGTTCAGGCAAAACATGTGCGGCCGTAGGTATTATGGAAGAGACACGAGACTATTTTAAACAGTTATCTATCGAGAAACCTATTTATGTATTGGCACAACCGAATGTTCAGGGAAATTTTAAAACGGAAATTTTTGACCCAAGAAAACTCATCCATACAAACAACGTATGGAGCATTAATTCGTGTATAGGAAATAAACTATTAAAAGAAATAAATACAAATACAATAAAGTTAAGTAAAGAGGCAATTGTAAAACAGATTGAAAAACTTATTAGAAAATCCTATTCTTTTTTCGGTTACGGGGAATTTTCATCCCATGTAATAAATTCATCAAGGATTGAGGGGGATTATAAGAAAGGAACCAAAAAAAAATTAATAAACGATAAATTGAATAGTATGTTTAGTAATACGCTTATTGTTATTGACGAAGTACACAACATTAGAAATAGTAGTGACTACAAGGTTAAAAAAAGTTATAATACCTTACTTACGTTGGCGAGAAACGTGGATAATTTAAGATTTCTTTTTCTATCGGCAACTCCAATGTTTAATGATAGCAGAGAGATTATACCGATCATAAATTTAATGAATACGAATGATAATCGGTCGAATATTGGAATAAAAGAAGTATTCGATATGAATGGTAATCTTAAAGTAGATGAAAACGGAGATAATATTGGAGAGATTTTATTGAAGGCAAAATGCAATGGATATATTTCTTACGTTCGGGGAGAAAATCCGTATACATATCCCTATAAAATTTATCCCCGAAATTTTAATCCCGATAAAAGTATTTTAAATATGACGTATCCATCAAAAACATTAAATGGTGGGAGTATAATACAGCCTATACAGTATGTAGATATTTTTATGATAAATATCTCTCCATATCAACAACAAGTATATGATTTTGTTTTAAAAAGCATCAAAACGGAGGAAATTACATTTGATACATTGGAGTCGTTTGGATATAATCTTTTGACACCACAAATTCAAGCATTAAATATGTGTTATCCAAATAATTATTTTATTAAAAATAGCAAAACAAAAAAGGAACTTTTATATGGTGTAGAAGGGTTGAAATCAATTATGAAATACGATTCATCTAAAAAAAACTTTGAATATAAAACTCTAGAGTTTAATAGGATATTTTCACCGGATGAAATAGGTAAATATAGTCAAAAAATCGCAAGTATCACGGAGAGCATAATCTCGTCCACCGGAATCGTTCTTATTTATTCCAATTATTTAGATTCTGGAATTATTCCAATGGCTTTAGCATTAGAAGAAAGGGGATTTCAAAGGTTTGGAAACAACAGTTCGCTTTTCAAACCTGGAGAGATTACTGTTAAGAGTGATTTTAAGTACATAATTATATCGGGAGATAAGAAAATAAGCCCTAATAATGATGTGGAATTATATGCATGTACAAATGCATCAAATAAGAACGGCGATGAAATCAAAGTCGTTCTAATCTCTCGAGCAGGAACAGAGGGTCTTGATTTTAAAAACATTAGACAAGTTCATATTATTGAGCCGTGGTATAATATGAATAGAATCGAACAGACCATTGGGCGCGCGGTTAGAACAAAAAGCCATTGTGGATTACCATTTATAGAAAGAAATGTGATGATATTTTTGTATGGAAGTATTTTAGAAGATAATAGTGAATCCACGGATTTATATATTTACAGAAGAGCCGAAGAAAAGGCGGTTCAAATTGGTAAAGTAAATAGACTTCTCAAACAAAATGCGGTAGACTGTTTACTAAATACGGAACAAGGGAATTTTACAGAAGAATTGTTAGATCAAAATTATGATATAACCCTTTCAAATAGAAAGGTTATTTCTTATAGAATAGGAGACAAACCCTTTAGTGATATTTGCGATTATATGGAAAGTTGTAATTTTGTATGCGCAAAACAAAAGGAACTTTTAGAAGAAAACATAAATTCGATGACATACAATGAAAACTTTTCATCCTTAAACAATGATCTAATTATAAAAAATATCAAAATGCTTTTCAAGGAATACTATTTTCTCAAAAAGGAAGATTTAATTTCAAATTTGAATATGAAGAGATCCGTATCGTTAACACAAATATATTCGTCAATTAATCAAATGTTATACGACAAAAATGAATTTCTTTTTGACCGGTTTAACAGGCCGGGTCATTTAGTTAATATTGGAGAATACTATTTTTTTCAACCAAATGAATTAGAAAATGAAAATATATCCGTTTTTGAAAGAGGTGAAGGTTCGCAAAAACAAAGAGAAAAATTAGTATTTAATCTAGAAAAGAAAAAGGAACAAATCCAAGAACCAGGTTCACCTACAAACATTCCTATTCAAACTCAAAAAGAAAATGTAAAGATAAACACGGAGTTAAATGATTATTTAGAGGATATGAAGAAAAATTACCAAATCACGCAAGATTTTTCCGGGAAATTAACATCAAAAAGTTCATGGTATGAATCTATTACAATTGTAAAGCCGCTATTAAAATCAATAGATGCAACAGAAGATAAAATAAATAAATACATTTTGCATCATCTTTGTGACAGTATACCCTACAACATTAAATTAAAACTTCTTGACTATTTGTATAATACTAGTAAATTACCACCATTTGAAAAAAATATTAAAGACTATTTAGACACGTTATTGATTCATGGAAAAAATCCAGCAATTCTTTTAATGAATAATGAGGCCGACAAAAAAAATAAACAAGTAATGTTAATATTTAAAAATAAAAAATGGGGCACGGCCCTTCCTGAAGAAGCGCGCGATTATTCATCTGCACTTATTTCTATGAATGAAAAAATAAATACCGAACGCAATGAATTGGCTCCTATATTTGGATACGTTGCACCATTTAAAAATACGAATGAAATGGTATACAAAATAAAAAATAATTCTCCAGGTGCTAGAGATAAGGGTAGGCGTTGTGATCAAGCAAAAAAACCAGAAATGATTGTTTATATAAATAACATTTTCTCAATTATTGGTGTAGATAATAAAATAAATTATTCAAAAATAAATGTAGTTCAACTGTGCGGATTTCAAGAACTTTTATTAAGACACTTAAACGATAGTAATAAATTATCAAAAATATGGTTCTTACCCCCAGAAAAGGCAATATTTTTACAAAATATATAAAAATTGAAAATTATATAAACATTATATATAGTATATAAGATATGCCTGATTTTAATAAAATCACCAATGATAATATTTATTCAAACACACTCATTACAAAAAAGATAGAAATCCCCCTCAAACATATCGGTGCTAATATTAAAGAATATATTTCTCATAAAATGTCTCAGCAGATGGAAGGTAAATGTTCGGTTGAAGGGTACATTAAGCCAAACACAATAAATATTATCACGTATTCTAGTGGATTAATCCATAATAATAAAATAATATTTGATGTTACATTTGAGTGTCTTATCTGTTTCCCGGTTGAAAATATGTTAATCAAATGTGTTGTGAAAAATATAACAAAAGCAGGAATACGGGCGGAATTGCCAGAAACACCAACACCACTGGTGGCATTCCTAGCAAGAGATCATCATTATAAAAATAATGAATACTTCTCAACAGTTAAAGAAAACGATGAAATTAACGTAAAAATTATAGGACAAAGATTCGAATTAAATGATACCTCTATCTCCGTAATTGGTGAAATCATCGCCCCTGAAAAACAAAGGAAAAATAAAAATAAAAAACCTAAACTTATTATTGATTAATTTAACCCATTTAAAAATAAAAATAATATATTTTTTATATGAATATTATTGATATTAAAACTAGAATCGAGAGCCAAGATAAATCACATCAAATTGAAATACTTAGAATACTTTTAAAAAACAAGGTACAGATTAATGAAAACAACAATGGTATATTTGTGAATCTTACTAAGTTAGATTCGTCTATTATAGAAGAATTAATCAAATATCTCAATTATATAAACGAACAAAATACGACACTTGATGACATTGAACAAAAAAAAGAAAACTATAAACTTAATTTTTTTAATAACAAAAATGATAATAAATCAATTGAATTTAAAGATAAAAACGTAGAATTAATATGAATCATACGCAAAAAATATTATCAGAGTTAGATAATATTTTTATTTCAAATAATAAATATAACCTATTTCATGTCGTTCCGAAAAATACCGTAAAAGAAAAGTTATTTAATACCCAAAAAATAGATATGTTTTACATAAATCACCAAAATAAACTCTTGTGGTGTATTTATTACATCTTAAAATTAGATACAGAAAACTTTGAAACAAATCATTTTAAGATCGAACAAGATTTTAAAATCAAAAATATTGAAATGATAAATAAAAATCCCGACCTTTTAAAAACTATAAAACTAAAACACCACGACATAGTTCATGACTTAATGCACAGTAAAAGTATTGATATTTTATCGCTTCAAGCATTGTGTGTTTATCACGATATAACATGTATGTACGTCGAAAATAAAAAATATTTTATTCTTGGTAATAACGAACCTAAACATATTATTATTAATCACGACCGCAAAATCGGTATTTATTTAGATGCAAATCCAATTAAAATAAATTATTATCAAAATAATTATTACCATGCCAAAAATATAAAAAAACCAATGAAATCTATATCCTCTTATTCAATCAACGATATTCATGATATATGTATTAAAATAAATATACCTATCCGGACAAATGAAGGTAAAAATATAAATAAGAAAAATCTATACGAAGAAATTCTTCGAAATTTATAAAATTGAATGATTTAAAATAATATAATGGATTATATATAACTGATGGCATCAACTATATCTACCGAACAACTAATTAAACTACATTTAGATAAACTTAAAAATCCTACGTACGAAGACAACTCAAATTATGAGTTTGAAGTTCGTTTTAATACAAAGGGTGTTAAATTGACAAGAATACAATTTGAAAAAGTTATCCAAATACTTAAATCCAAAGGATTTCATGGTACAAACGGGGAAAACGGTGTTAATATGCTTAAAATACAGAATGAATTTATTGATCCTTCTGTAGTTGGAAATCAAAGAATTTCCAAAATACGAACACAAATTGAAGGTATTACGAATGTGCAAAAATATTGCTCAACGAACGATATCAAAAAAATATTGGAAAATGACGAGTTTGCCGTAACCTTTTTAAGTAAAAGTTACATAAAAGATGAGAGCGGTGCTACCATTTATCCCGTAGATATAAAACCTTATAACTTAAGAATTTCTTATCAAAAGGAAGTAGAATTGATGTCGTTCAGTGGTTTAATTCGCGGTCTTAAAGAAGAATGGAATGAGTCCAAAAAAATATTTAGATATATGAATCGAACCTCCTTCAAACATCCTTCTTTCCCATTCGTTGTTGATATGAGCATTATTAAATCAAGTACTACGGATTCCTACAATAAGCCTATCCCCCAATATAAGATTGAAGAATCACAATTATTTAAAAATAATGAAACCTATGAAATTGAACTTGAGCTTGATAATTCTTTGGTTAAAACATTTGTCAAAGACGTTCCAATTGACTCCGAATCCAATGTTGCAAAAGTTAAAACCTCCTTGCTCAATTTAGTTACTATAATACTAAGTGGAATACAAAATACTCCCTTTCCGCAACCT
The DNA here is from genome assembly GCA_002703375.1 of Fidelibacterota bacterium. GTDB lineage: Bacteria > Fidelibacterota > Marinisomatia > SCGC-AAA003-L08. The sequence goes on from NZTO01000044.1 coordinate 36,285, forward strand.
TATCCTACTCTATATAAGATGAAAGACGAATATTTAGAACTTCTTTACGGTTTCCCTCAAAAAAGAAGACTTCTAACAAAAGATTTTTGTGGACCCAGTTCTTATACTTTACAACTTGTTAACATACAGCCCCTGGATGAAAATACCGCCGCTCCTAACATAAGAGAAATGTATTGCGTAACCGATAAAGCAGATGGTGATAGAAAACTACTATTCATAAATAAAGAAGGTCTTATCTATCTTATCACAACTAACATGGAATTTGAATTTACGGGTAATAAAACTATTAACTCCGCTGTTAAAAATACACTTATCGACGGTGAACATATTACCCACGATAAGAACGGCAAATACATTAATTTGTATGCGGCCTTTGATATTTATTACGTGAATGGAAAGTCCGTTCGTGATAATGCTTTTATACCTACTGAAGAAAAACACGTGGCCAATAATTTTAGATTACCAGTATTACAAAATATTGTCAAAAACGTACAATTTACATCTTCTCAATCCTCTAAATCTTCCCCGCCGCTCACTATTCAGTGCAAAAAATTTAAAAGCGGTAAATCTATTAACGCTATATTTCCGGCATGCAATAGCATATTAACCGATATTGAAAATGGTTTATACCCCTATGAAACGGATGGGCTTATATTTACTCCTTTATTGCAAGGAGTAGGTTGCAACAGTTTAGATGAAGTCTCGATTCCCCAAAAAAAAACATGGGACCTTTCATTTAAATGGAAACCTCCCGAATTCAATACTATAGACTTTCTTATTACAACTATAAAATCTAAAGATGGTGATGATCAAATTAATAATTTATTCAAAGAAGGAAACAACTTACATGACCCCACGAATGTACAACAATTCAAAATTATACAACTTCGATGCGGATTTGATGAAAAAAAACATGGATTTATTAATCCGTTTGATAATATATATAATGACACTCTACCCTCCGCAACAGATTTAGATGATGAGAATACATATAAACCGGTGCCATTTTATCCTACGAATCCAAGTGATTCACAGACACATTTATGTCACATTATACTGAAAAAAGATTCTAATGGAGACTACCAAATGATGACAGAAGATGGAACTGTATTTTATGATAATACCATTATTGAATTTAAATACGAACATTCTAAACCCAATCATTTTAAATGGATTCCTATCAAAATTAGAAACGATAAAACTGATGAATTTAGAAAAGGACTAAAAAATTTTGGAAACGCATATCATGTTGCAAATAGTAATTGGTATTCTATTCATAATCCGGTTAATGTCGATTTTCTCAAAACGGGTGAAAATATACCATCGATTGAAAGCGACCAGGATGTTTACTACAATCGAAATTCAAAACTAAGTTTCACGGAAGCGTTGCGGCACTTTCACAATAGAGTGGTAAAATATGCGTTAATTAACGGTGTCTCTAAACCATCGGATACACTTATCGATTTTGCCGTAGGGAAAGCAGGCGACCTGTCTAAATGGATATATGCCAAACTATCGTTCGTTTATGGGTTAGATATATCCAAAGATAATATTGAAAATCGAATCGACGGTGCATGTGCCAGATTCTTACAAGAGAAAAAGAAACGAAACAATATTCCAGATGTCATGTTCCTGCAAGCAAACAGTTCTGTGAATATTCGCGACGGATCAGCATTTTATAATGAAAAAGATCGCCTTATTTCCAAAATGATTTTCGGTGATATACCGAAAAAAGAATCCATGGGGAAAGGTGTTCTCAAACATTATGGAAAAGGGCACAGCGGATTTAATATCGCGTCTTGTCAATTCGCCCTGCACTATTTCTTTCAAAATAAAAAGACCCTCTCCAATTTTATGAAAAATTTGGCCGAATCTGTGAAAATCGGAGGTTATTTTATTGGAACATGTTATGACGGAACTAAAATATTCAATGATTTAAAAACAAAAGAAAATATGAGCGTGATGAAAAATTCAAGAAAAATATGGGAGGTCACAAAATCATATTCTAGCGAAACCTTTCATGATGATGAAACATCATTGGGTTATCCCATTGATGTATATCAAGAAACTATAAATAAAACCATTCGTGAATATCTTGTGAACTTTAATTATCTTATCCGTATCATGGAAAATTATGGATTTCGACCAATCACAAATGAAGAATCCCGGGCTTTCCGTTTAACAACCGGTATTGGAAATTTCAAAATATTATTTGATAAACTCGTAGAAGATAAAAAAAGAAATCCATCCATTGAAAAATACATAGGAAAATCACTTAAAATGTCTCCACAAGAGAAAAAAATATCTTACTATAACAATTACTTCATTTTCGTAAAAACAAGCAATCCTGAATTTTCCATAGAGGATGAGATAAATCCAGAAAAGGTATCAGTCCCCGCTCCAATAACAATGATTGCACAAAAAGAACCCATATTATCATCTCCTACCTTAGCAGTTCCACCAAAAGAACAAGAAAAACAAACGGTTGCCAAGAAAAGAGCAAAAAAAATTAGACTTGTTAAAAAGCCTAACTAGTCTTCCTTATTTATCACAATGTAACCACTTTCTCGCAACTTTAATTCTTTATCTGCCGTGTCTTTTAAAGTTTTTATAAATAACCATAATCCCTGCAAAAATGTATAATCACGATATTCAACACCCCTTTTTTTTGCAAACTTTACTATATCTTTGCGTATTTTGTAATAATGCTCCGGTGGCATCTGTGGTGCTACGTGATGTTCAATCTGTAAATTTAAAAACCCCGAAAGATACATCGCTATTTTACTATCACTAGACCAATTACATGTACTTATTAATTGACGATCAAACCACTCCTTGGATATGTCTGGAATACGTTCCATAGCCATATGATTTATACTAAACATCAAACCCAAATAAACACCCTGTAAAACATATCCTATGAAGTAAAATAAAATAAAATTCTTCGTATTCGTATTAAATCTGGAAAATAAATAAAAATGTGCGACAACTAAAAACATCTCGAACCATTTTTTTCTGCGAAACATAAATTGTTTTGTTGTTACTATAAATAACGGAACATATAATGCAAGCATGGGAAATACCATTATGTGCTGAACCCTAAGTAAAGGGGTAGGGACTTTTTTTACTAAAACATCATCCCACGCAAAAAAGGGGGTTGTTCTTAAATCTCCATCATAGCCTATACTGTTTGGCATCGCATGATGTTTATTGTGACGATTTCTCCACCAAGAACCAGAACCACCCTTTAATAATCCCTCAAATAGATCTTGTACTAAATGATCTTTCTTGGGATCTCCCGTAAATCCTAAATGTCCCGCATGATGTTGCACAAATCCACAATGTGTCCAACCTACACCCGTAATTATACCACCGTACACTGGAAACCCAAGCATTTGTAAGTATAATCCTAATATAGTTATGACGAAAACTACAAATCCCCAGATTACAAATTCATAGTAATTTGTATTATATAAACCTTCATCTTTCCATTTTTTTAATACGGTAGAAAAATCATGAGTAGTCTTCACCTCGGATTCTTTACTGGGCAACGATTTCAACATTAAATATGCTTTTTTAGATTTAGCATGAAATGTATAAAAAGCCTCTGTTGCATCCAAGTTATCATAATACTTAATCACGTTTCCACCCGGATGTTTCTTCCAAAAATCAGTTATATCATATATCTTATCTTCAACTGTTAATGTAAGACTCATTGATTATATACTACTATTTTTTTTTTATATTATTTTTATTTATACCATCAAGTATCTTATATGTTAAATAATCTTGACAAATATTCTTACCATTATGCTTTCCAAATCCTATAATATTATAGAAATAAATATCACGGTCGACTATTTTATTACAAAAACTGCAATAATTATATCGATAAGGAAAACAACAATCCATATAATTAAAGTAAGATTAAAAATAAAAAATATTATAACTTATTCCAGATAAATATAAATTATAATATATTAAACAATAATAAATAATAGTATTATATGAGTTATTTTCCAATTACCTTTATAAATCAAAATAAAATTACAGATAAATCATTTAAAATTCAGTGTATAAATAAGGATGATTTTAACGTAAAACCTGAAATATCAAAAACAACATTTATCTATTTAAAGAAAATGAAGAAGGAAATCGATAAATATCAAACAGAATGGGATAATATTAAAAAATTTATAAATCCTTATGAATATATTCACACACAGATACCAGATTGTAAAAGCAGTGTTTCCAAAATTAAACCAATATCTCGTTCTTACTATAAATTAATAGAAATATGCGACTATTTGAATATTTTAGAAAGATATAAAGGTACAAATATTTCTACTTTTCACTTGGCGGAAGGACCCGGTGGATTCGTAGAAGCCATGATAACATTAAGAAATAACAGTAAAGATTTATATTATGGTATGACCCTATTAAGTGATTACACCAATATACCTGGCTGGGATAAAAATAATAATCTCAAGAGGTGTTCAAATTTTACTATTGTAAAGGGTGATAGCAATGACGGGGACCTATTAAAATCTTGTAATCTCCAATATTGTTTTGACAACTACAAAGATTCCATGGAAATAGTTACGGGAGATGGTGGATTCGATTTTTCAATTGATTTTAATAAGCAAGAATTATTATCTGTTAAATTAATTTTAGCACAAATTTTATATGCGATTATCCTTCAAAAAAATGAGGGAACCTTTATTATCAAATTTTTTGATATTTTTTATAAATCCACGTGTGATCTCATTTTATTATTAACATGTTTTTACGATAAGTTATTTATTATTAAACCAAATACAAGTAGATTTGCAAACTCTGAAAAATACATTGTTTGTAAACATTTTAAAAATGCAGATAAAAAGGCCTTATTACCCATTTTCAAATCTATTCTGGATAATGTGAAGAACACTAACTATGTAACAAATATTTTAAGCACAGAACTTCCAAATATTTTTACATCAAAAATACAAGAAATAAACGCCGTTTTGGGGCAACAGCAACTTGAATGCATTAAAAACACCTTACAACTTATAGAAAGTCAACATAAGCCTGAAAAATTAGAGCAACTTAAACAAAGTAATATACAAAAGTGCATCAATTGGTGTATTAAATTTAAAATTCCTCATCACAAGATTATTCAACAAACCAATATATTTTTAGAAAAAGAATAAAATGTTTAATATTAGTATATTTTAATGGAAAAGGATTTCGATCTTCAAAATTATACTTTATACGACGTTTTACATTTATTGCAATTACCCTATGAATTTCATACACCCCATTTAGCAGAAACTAAAAAAAAAATTAATCTTTTGAATCAGCCTTCCGTGGATGGAAGTATTTATAATTTTTATAAAAAAACTTTTATAATTGTGAATTGTATAAATAAATATCGGGAAAAGAAAATGGAGTTCGACATTGATTATTTTCCGGATGTAGAAGAAGATAAAAGGTTATACGACGAAATAATTCTTATTCCAGAATTTGACAAACTTGAAAGTCCAGAAAGGGTCCTTGAACATGTATTACATAACAATGAAAATCTAAGAATAAAATCAAATAATGAACAACCTCGAGAGATTATTCAGGAGTTTATGAAAAAACTTGAGAGAAGTAAAAAGGAACCAAATCTCTCCACGCCGGTTCCCTTAGCACCCGGTTCTGTAAATGCAATCAAGCGACAACTTCAAGTTCGAAATTTATATATGCATTCTTCTTACCGAGATGAGATCAATACGCATTCAACGTCTACCAATTTTGACTATTTTATACCAAATGAAATTAACAATGTTGTTTCGATGGAACTTACATCCCTGAATATTCCTGAAAATTCCTGGTATCATATTAATAATCTAACTTTTACTGTAGGTGATAATACCGTATCCACTCATGGAAACTACACGCGCGAAGAACTTATAACTGTAATTAATACACAATTAGATGGTACTGACGTTAGTATTGAAATGGATGGTTATACAGGAAAGGTTAAGATAACTAATAGTAATAGTAATAGCGTAGACATTATCTTTTCTACAGACGATAAACTAAAAAAAAAATCATTAGGATGGATTTTAGGATTTCGAGAGATGTCTTACACGATATCTAGTACCGCTTCCATTGAAGCGGAAGGTATCATAGATATTGGAACAAACCGCTTTTTATATTTTTGCGTTAATGATTATCAAAATAATGTGAATGAAATGAACTCACTTTGCGTTGCCAATAATCTCTCCAATAATCATATTTTAGGAAAAATTACATTCCCTTCAGCCAGTGCAACTGCAACCAACACCATTTTCAAGAGCACTTATAGCGCGAAGCGAAATTACAATGGACCTATCAATCTCAAAAGATTACACATAGAACTTATTGACAAAGATGGAGAGATTATCGATTTAAACAATATGGATTTCGGATTCAGTTTACAATTAGAAGTTCTCTACGAACGAGATTTAATTGTTTAATAATTTATATAAATATAATTATAGATATAAATTTATGAGTTCCTGGGAAGTATATGAAGCAAATTATAGTGAGCCACACACTATTATTGTTTTTGATGATGGAAATACACATTATAAAAATGTAGAAAATATTTGGTATATATGCGGAAATTGGAAGGAGAAGGTGCGCCTTATCAATAAAGATCGTAAAACAATAATACAAAGTATTTCAAAATGGAAAGTTTTAAAAAATATTAATACAGATATTCCATTCGACATAAAAAATTGATAATAAAATAAATATAATTATATTTATTATCAATAATGGATAATATCTCCAGATTCACGGTGGGTGAAATTCTAGATTATTTGTCACCCGAAGAGGTGTTGTTATTTACAACAACAACAAAAAAGAATATAGAATGGGGTGATTTATCTCCTATTAAAATTCCAGCAGCACAAGTAAGGAAAAAGTGTATATCTAAACAATCTGCAAAGTTATTTTGTATAAGTTGGTTTGCTTTACTTAATACCCGACTTGAAGGATATACTTATATAAAAGAAGATATCGATGCTCTTAACGATACATCTAGCGATAAAATGACGTATATATTTAATACTATCGATATGTATAGTGCCAAGTTACTATCTTACAATAACATGCATTCACTTCTATGTTATTATGGTATTAGAAAAAAATGTAGATATAAAGTTAAAAAGTTTGTATTTTACAATAGAATATATAAAGATACCTATATACACCACGCCTATCGAATACCCAAACATAAATTACACTTTTTCACTTATCCTATAATCGACATAGGAATAAGTGATATTGGTTTAACAACGGAACAATGTCTAAATGTAAGAGCACTAATCTATTAGTCATCATAATAGGTTTCATTCGGTTCTTCATAATCTCTAGATTCTAAACTATATATCATATATAGTAACATGTTTAATCTATCTATGGGTTTTAATTTCCCTAAAATAATTCTAAATAAGCGATTTCCTTGTTTATTTGTGTTTCTTCGATTATATTCAAACTCATCCATGGTTTCAATGAAGGGAAGTAAACTGGATTCATCATATTTATTTGTAAATTTTTCATAGTATGTTAATGCGTCAAACTGTATTATTAAATTGATAACTTCTTCTGTATGAACGCTGTAGCATTCTCTGTATTTTTCTATTACACTATTTAATATAAAACTATATGTCCTAATATCTTTAATTAATTCAGGCGATTGAGGACAATACGCGTACGGCATAATGTTTTGAAAAATAATTTCTTCTGGTAATATCATTAATAATATAAGTTATTTAATTTTATATATTTTAATATATTTTTATGGACAATGTAAGTATAAAAATTGAAAATATACTTAAATATAAAATAGTAGAGTATATAATGTATCGATTGATCCCTCTCCGTATATTACGAAGAACCGCCGGTGTAAAATTTGACGAGATGGTGCCATCAGACATACCAAAGATCCACGGAATTGACCGTGTAATTCATAGTGCAAACAGCGTATCTCCAGGGCCGATTGAAGATTGTACACCTCCTGTAAAAAGACCTTGGTATATGCACCCAGGACAAGACGATAATCTCATGGTTCTTCAAGGCACTCGCTATGTAGATATTTACGATCCCAAACAAAGAAAGCGCGCATCCTTTATTATAACACCCGACAAGATTTACAAAAATGAAAAATTGTATTACGACGGTCCTGCGATGATTGTATGGCCGGCTGGTATATTTCACAGGATTATAAGTGGCGAGGAAGGAAGTATTAGCGTGAATTTTTCCACACGAACTAAAAAATTTAATATTGACGATAACTTTAACATATATGATTTAAATGTTAACAGTGGAGAACACCGTCTCATACGTGATGGAAGTGAAGATCAACCAGATATAACTTATAAATATCCTAATAATGAATTAAGCAAAATTATTCACGAGGATTAAAATATAAATATATGTATAATGAAAAAAGGAAGCCGGAGAAATTCTAGGGGAACTTTAAAATCCAAACTATATGGACTATTTAATAGAAGTGCTAAAATAAGTCCCCAAAATAGAAGAAAAACGAGCACGACAANGACAAAGACAAAGACAAAGATAAACACAAACACAAAGACAAAGACAAAGACAAAGAGAACGGGGTATGCTAGATATTCACGAATAACATCCAAAGAACCTAGAATCTCAACTATAGGTAATCCATTAAATTAAAATTTCCAACGTTTACCACAATTTAGACATGTTACAAATGTTGTCATTGGCTCATCTGCAGACCTCGTCTGCAACTGATAATATGTACACTGATCTGCCGGGTCTCCATTTTTTTTACAACGACTACATGTAAAATCACTAGAAATTTTAATAGTATTCGTATATTTACTCTCATCGCGTTTCTTTTTTATTTCAATTAATTCTTTCCAGTTATCAGGGTCCATTTCTTGATGTGTCATGAACGCAAATTCATCAACCTTTAAACTGTTATTTTTTAATTGTTCTCTTAATCCGTCTAATTTTGTTAAATTTAAATAAATACTACGCAGTCGATCTATATACAACTGTGTAAAGTAAGGATTTTCCCATTTTTTAACAACCGCGCGCGAAGTAGAATCTTTTATTGCATAATTATAAACACCGATTTCCAAATTTTTACCCAATCGTTCATTATCTACTATCTCTATAAGTTTTTTAACTATATTAGCTCTAAATTCATCTGGATTATCTATTGCATACATTTATCTTTATTATTAAATCTTTTTTTTAAATCAATTTTGTATTATTAATCATCATCGGTGAACTGATACTCTTCATATTCTAGTTCAGAGTAATCATCATTCCAACTTTCATCATCATCATCATCATCATCATCACCATCATCATCACCATCATCGCTGTTTGAATCTACTACGAATCCGTCCTTCAAATAGCCATCCTTTGTTTTCATTTCCTTAGGTACATTTTCTAATTCATCTGCCTCTTTTTCATCTTCTTGTGCCGTAGCACTCAAATCTTCGAATCCACCGAATAGTTTTTCGTATATCTTGTCCCATAAATCTAGAGTTAGATCTTTATATGTGTCACCATCCGTATTGATTAATACCATAGAACCAAAATATAATTTTGTATCAATTGGGGGTGGTAAGTCATATTTATTTTCAGTTGATGCGCGCCCCTCGTCACGGGCAAAACACTTTACAGTATGAGTATCACCATCTATTTTTACTTTCCAACATGCTCTTTCCGCAAAATTATCATTATCCTTGAATCCACATTTTTTATATATTTCGTCTTCCTTCATATTTCTAACTTTTTTCTGATTTATGGTCCCTGTTTTATCTATAATCAAAAGTTGAAGCATTATATTTTTATATACAATCGGTTTAAATGGTTTTTTATATTCAATATATGAGAGTGTATCTACCGGAAATTCCCCAAAAAATAAATNTTTCTAACTTTAAAAAGTTTCACAAGCAAACAGTGAAAAAGAAAATAATATATTCCAATCACGGAATATATTGTTTAGAAAATAATATTTTTTACAAAATACATTTTTACGATGACAAATTTAAGTATTTTAATATTTTAGACTATAAACTTATATGTGACTTTAGCAGAGAGCGTTACACCAAAACACACATTAGACCATTTGAGTATTGTGAAAAAGATATTTCAATTGATAAATATAAACTAAGAGAAAATTCAACAATAGAATTATGTATTAAGAAGGAAAACAACAAAATCATAGATGTGTATTTTTTATCCAAAGAAAATGACGAAATAAATTATAGTTTTCAGGAAGATATCATACAATTTTTAAACACGTTTTAAATGCAATGAAACTTTGTATATTTATGTATATGTACAATATTATACAAACCATTATTTTATCTATAGTTATTATTTACACTTGTCATTATATATTTGATTATCTTAAAGACACGCTTACGATACAAAAAACAAATAATGTTATTCATAAAAATAATGAAAAATATCAAGAAATATTGAATATTGTTAAAAATAATACGGTGCCGGAAAATAAAAAGACCACGTCCATGAAGGATGAATTAAATAAATTATTTAATCAATAACATTAGCAATAAATAATATAAAAGTAACAGCAAAAATGAATATATGAACAAGGAAGAAACTTCTATTATTTTAAAAAGATTTCCAGTATTTGAACTTTCTTATGTGAAGTCTATACATAAGAAAGTTAACAGTGATATTGTTCTAGCGATTCCTTATGGTAAAAAATTCTATGCGTGGTTTTCTTATTATAAAGCAGAATATGTTTGTTTTATAATAGAATTAGGTAGAAATAATGACATTGAGAAATTATATATTAGACCAACTTGTTTTCATCCTAATTTAGCAAAAAATACGGTATTATACGGAACATATATTGAAAATAGGTTTTTTTTTATAGAAAATATTTATTTTTATAAAAATGAAAACGTTTCCATGTATCCTTATCATAAGAAATTAAATATTATCAATTTCATTTTTAAAAATGAATTGAAACAATTATCTTTTACGACTAAAGATGTTATTTTTGGGTTACCCATTATAAAATCCAGTTTTCATGATCTGATCAGCATAATTCCTCATTTAAATTATAAAATATATTGCATACAATTTAGAAATTTAAATCAAATTCACAATGCTTTTAATCTAGTATATAAAAACACATCAAATGCGGTTTGTTATTTTGACGTTAAACCAAGTGTACAAAATGATATATATGAATTATATTGTTTAAACAGAGGTAATATGGAGTTTTATTCTTATGCTGTAATACCGGACTTTAAAACTAGTGTAATGATGAATGAAATATTTAGAAATATTAAGGAAAATGTGAATTTAGACGCGTTAGAAGAGAGTGATAGTGAAGATGAATTTGAGAATACAAATAAGGATAAATATGTAAATACAAACATAAACAAGATAATGGAATGTTCTTTTAATCCTACTCATAAAAAATGGGTACCTACAAGAATATCTTCAAGAAAGGAGATATCTAACAAAGAACTAATTCACAAAGCAGAAAAATATAATATTCGTTAATATTATACAATGTTAGAAACATTCACAAAGGCAGCCGAAGACACCTTTCATCTTTTTGGGGGAACGGGACCTGTTGTTGGTGGATGCGGCAGTTGCAATTCGATGAGTGGAGGTAAACGTAGAAGAAAACCTAAAACGAAAAAGCGCAAAACAAAAGGTAAAAAAACGTACAAGCGTCGTGGCAAATCAGTAAGAAGAAGAAGAAGACGGCGAGGGGGAAGTGTATCTTATCAAGCAACTCCTGTTGGAATAGGAGCAAACAACAGTGCCCTTGCGAATCCAATGCAAATTTCTAAAAATTAAATCATAATATATTTATATATCTATAATATATATTATGAATGCTGACTATTCTATTAAAAATATTTTAACGATATTACTTTGCTTAGTAGTTCACGTGATTGCGATTGGTTTAACATCATTAACTCTATTTTTTTCAAATGATATAATTACACTAACCTTTATGATATTTTTAGTTTTTTTGGTTTTTATACAAACACTTTTATTTGGTTGTATTATTAATAAAATCGAACAAAATGCGGTAATAGGTAAATTAATAGATATTGCAAAATATCTATTTAAAATAAAATCATCCAAGAAAGACTTATTAGATGATATCCCTATTATGGCGGTTGGATTAACATTGGCTGCATTATGTAGTAAATTATTTATTATACTTATACTTGGTGGTTCAGAGACAAATATTAAACTATTAGATTTGGCGACGAGAAAAATTCTATTTTTTCAATTCTACGATACCTTTATTATTCTCAAAAATTTGCTTAACAATATAATATGATATTAAAGCAGGAAATGCTTCGTAAAATACAAATATATTCTCATATTGTTCGTCATTTTTTCTGGTGTTAAATATAAAATCAAATATTTCAGGACTATAATTATAAAACTCATATTCGTGATGAATTTTATGATAATTTGTGTTTGTTAAACTGTAGTAAAAAATATGAACACCAATATACAAAAATGCGGAATATAATATTAGTTTTAAATTCAAGAACTTATATCCGGATAATTCTTGAAATAAATACAAGCAAAAAAACCCGAAAAAATTATTTACGGATTCGCTGCCTAAATCGAGTATTCTAGGCAATTCGGTTTCACTATGATGTATAGAAATATGTGTATTCATTTTATTGATTGGATATACAAGTGATATATAATGAGCCGCGACGTGACCAACATAACTCCAAAATAAAAGAAAGGTGCTTTGAGCCACAGCACTTAATATCCCATCTTCTTTGTAAACTAACATAACAGAGAATAACAAATATATCATACATATCATAAATAATATTAGAAATCGATGATTTAATGCAAACATATATATTAAATCATCATTTTATTTTTTATCAATAAATGTTTCTTTCGCAATCATTTTTATTATTTTTTCTTTTGAACTATCATTATCTAAATCATTACTCATAATTGTGGTTACTAAATTAAGATAAGCACTTTTACCTTCCTCTGTTTTTTCCCAATCGGGATTTTTTTTAACCCAATCATCCATGGCAACACGTTGTTTGTATAATATATCTGTTATACTGTTTTTTACGGTTTTGTTCTCATATTCTTTTTCCCACGAATCGTTATCTTTTACGTATAAAACCTCTCGTTTTGCATCTGTACAATGTATTGGTCTTTCACAAATTTGTAATTGGTTTAAACGGTTTACTAAGACTGAAGATATACCTTCAATCAATCCTTTCTCATTCGTATAATTTAGATCTTCTACTTGTATTTGGAGAGAATTCATAAAATCGCTCATATTAATGGCATTTTTACATTGCTCGTTTAAAAATATATTAATATTAAAGTTATTAGTAGTGGATACACTAGGGGTAAGTGTTTCTATTAACTTATTTCTATTTTCCATTTCTTCTAGTAATTTTTTCTGTATTTTTTTATTTTCCGCCAATACTGCTTTAAATTCGTGTTTCATCGACATAATTTCTTCCACTAAAAATCCACTTTCGTCTTTTTTTTCTTCATTATTTTTTTCTTGTTTTAAAATGCATTTTTTTTTGTGATACCACAAACTGTTTCTTGCTTTGTATTTCTTTCCACAATTTTCACAAATGTGAATTTCTGGTTTGCTACTTTTTTGTTCTAAATTTGTTCTAAAAGTAGCAGATTTATGTTTGCGTGTCAATAGGTGTTTCTTATAATTTGCTTCTCGCATGGTAGTATAGTCACAAAAATTACAAGAAAAAAAAACCCCTTTTTTCGGATACATTTTTGTTCTATAAATATAGAACAAAAAAGTAGCAGGATTTTAAATTTTATTTTTTCAAAAAAAAAAATATGGTAACAACTTTTTTTACATAATTATAATTTTGAAACCATTATCGTAACAAAACGTATTTTTTAGTTTTTTTTAAAAAAAATCCTTTTCACAGATCTCAGATTTTCCCATAAAAAATGTCCATTTTCGGATTTTTCAAAATACTTTTCAAAAAAAGTTTTTTTTTTTATTTAATTAAAAAAATAATATATATTATTAAATAACTTAAAGAATCTCTCCAATCTCTCCAAATCCGGCGAGGGTTTTAACTTCTTTTACTTGTGAAGGAAGTACCGCAACCACATTTTGCTTGAGCCATTGGGTTTTCAAAATGAAATCCCTCGCCCATGATGGTGGTTTTCCAATCTACTTGAGTGCCTAGCAAATGAAGAATGCTTTCATTAGAAACAACTAGGTCATAAGAGTCTCTTTTTATAATTTCATCTTTTTTTTGTGGAACATCATTACTTGGCTCAAAATGATAATTAAATCCATTACATCCACCACCTTTCACGTAAAAATATACATATTTTGATTGATGTTGATTGGCTAATCCAGTTAAACGATTGCATGCTTCTTTGGTTAAGGTTACAATAGTTTTCATACTATTTATATAATAGTATGAAAAAATATCATTTATAATAGAAAGATCTATTGGAATGTTGTATCTATATTATATATTTTGAAATATTTAATAACCTTTTAACATTTAAAATGCTGACCTAATCTAGATAATTTACGAATTATAAATATCGTTATAAATTAATAATAATTTACCAACTTCATCAATCATTTTTTCAAGTGTTAATGTTTTCATTAAGTTTGTAGAGTCTTTTGATATTTTATCTAAAAAAAGACTGTCGTTATTACAAATACAGTTATTTATATTATTTTCATTATAAGGTATATAATGAATATTCGGTTTTAAATAATAATAATAAAATAGAATTTTATCTGGATTTTCTTCTATTAATGTAATGCTATTTGATAATAATTGCCAGTATAATGTATCCCATCTACTATAAGTACCAATTAAAAATTTATATTGTAATTGTTGATTGATATTTCTTTTTGGTTCTGTTGTAACATATTTATATTTATTCAGATCATTATACTTCTTGTATTTATCTCTTCCAGAAAATACGGCTTGTTTTTTTTTATCTTCAAATTTAATTTTTTCATTTAAAGAAATAATTTGTTGATTATATGAAATTTTTCCATGACCTCTGTGATATTTTTTATAATTTTGCATAAAAAAATGGTCGGGTATACATATATTATTACTCATAATATCTTTATAAATACAAAAGAAAGGGTTATCGTTAGTATAAATTTTAGATATATTTTTAATATCTATAATTTTATTTAGTTCTCTAAGTTTTTTAATTTTTTCATCTGTTTTATTAAGGGGATAATCGTTATAGATTATATCTAAATTTGATATTATACTATGAGAAAGTTCGTCAAAACTAAGATCTCCATCACGGATATAAATAGTACAATCTAAATTATTATATTTTTTAACTATAAGTCTAAGAAAATTTAAAATTATATTGGCACGTTGACGTTTATCNTGCCAATGGTATGTAAGNTTTATTGTTTCACCTTTTATAACATATTTCTGCATTCTAAAAGGTGAATATATAAATAAAGTTTCCATTCGTTCTTTATCTATTTTTTTATCTTTCCAATAATCTAATTGACGTTCCATATTATTTAATATTATTTAATATTGAATAATATACAATTAAACTCTTAATTTGGGGTTAATACATAAATTACGAGAAGGAAAAATCTCTCCGGACATACATGTATCGCTTTTTTCCACAGTTATACATGAACGAATCCCTTGCTGTTCTCCAACTAAACAAAAGCCTTTTTTGTTCGTAACAGGATTATTTTGAATATCACTTCCATCTTCATCATGAACCGGGGATTTATATGTTGATTTATTTTTTTTTATATTATCATAATTTGCAGCATTTTTAGTAAATTCTATACTGGAATCAATAACATGATTTGCCTGTTCAAATCCCTTTTTTGTTGCGCTGGAGGCAATGTCAATTGCCGCAACTGCACCACTATGAACGTTATCGCTTGTAATTTTACTCCCTTCTGCTAAAGTATACCCAAATGCAGAAACAATATTCTGCAAAATAGGTCTAACGGTATCTGCAAATAATTCTGTATACAATCCCATATAAAAAAATATATTTATTCCTAAAATAGCCAGAACAACAATAATTCCAATGTAAAACATCATATTATTACCATTATCAGGTTGAGCCATATCAATATTATTAGAGGTGGGTTCTAGTTTAAATTTAGATATTGGAACAAATTTTTTGGTTGGTATGGAATTTACAAATGATTTTGTTTTTGTATTCATGTATAAATATTATATATATATTATTTCATTTAATATTCATTATACTCTTCATTTTATCGAGTTTTTCTATTGTCTTATCGAGGTTAGATTTAGATTCTAAATTATTAAATAAATAACTTGTTTTTGGGGCATGTTCATTTTTTTTAATTGTTTTATAGATAATATTGATTTTGTCCTTAATATTTTCAATGTTAGACTTATCTTTAATAATATCTTGATTATAATCGATTAATTCCGTAACAAGTTCAACTGCAAAATATAATAGATTACGCCTTCTTTTTTTCATGGAGAAATTATATTTTATCATAAAAAGTTCTAAAATATTCGTTAAAATTTTTTTGCAAATATCATTTTCAGAGAAATAAAATATAATATCCCAAATAATCCAAATAATATCCTTTTTAAAATTATCATTTACATTTACAAAATCACGGTATTCGCATTTAAGAGGCGTCTTTTTTTTTCTGCACATAATGTCAAATTCAATAATCCATTCTATCCAATAGCAACATAGTAAAGTATTTTTTTCTTTAAAGTTGTAAATTAATTCATTAATGGGTATGAATAATTCCTTAGGATCATCTTTTTTGTATACTTCTGTATGATATAATATGGAGGGTGCTTTTATTTTAGAAGAAATAGAAACCATATCAAATGCATCTTTTTCTATTTTTATATTTTCAAAACTAGGTTTTTTGGTAGATAAACAAAGAACACATATTATTTCGCAGAAGAGCAAACGTATTTTTTTATTGTTTCTCAATTGTATTTCATTATCATTGTAACCATTTTGTAATATAGTTTTAAAATTGGAAAATCTTAAATTTAGATATATTGGTAATTTAGGATTACCTAGATGTATATGTTTACTTGAAATAAAAATAATGATTTCCCAAAGTTCTAAAAAATGACCAGAACATATAAGTTCTGCAGACCAGTAGCATGATTCTTCTATTTTATTATTATTAATATTATGAATTAATTGTTTTTTAACATCAGATTTTTTATACCCAGAGAATGATATACCTGTAAAATCTTTTTTTTCTCTAATATCATTTATTTCATCTGCATTCATTTATACTTATAATTAATACAAAAAAAATAACATTAATACATATAAGGAAATGTTTAATTTAAAAAAATTACTTGCAAATAAATGGTTAATTATATTGGTGGTTTTATTTATTTTATTATTTTTAAATAAATGTTATGAATCGTCATATGAAGGCATGGAAAACAAAGAAAAGAAATTTATTTATAAAAACAATGATATATACGATAAGTTTTATGCATCTATTTACGATGACTTATTAGACGATGAAATGAAGGTATATCAAGAAATAGGAATTTTAAAAGAACTAACAAAATTAAATGAAAATGATTATCTTTTAGATGTAGGGTCTGGTACTGGACATTTAGTAGGAATGTTAAAAGAGGAAAAAATAAAGGCATTAGGAGTAGATAAATCGATTGATATGATTAAAATATCTTCAAATAACTATCCTGAATTGGATTTCAAACAAGGAAAAGTGCAAGATCCATTTTTATTTCCAAGAGATAAATTTACACATATAACAGCATTTTATTTTACAATTTATTATTTAAAAGATAAGAAGCAGTTCTTTGAAAATTCATATAGTTGGTTAAAGCCAAATGGATATTTAGTGATACATTTAGTAGATAGGTTAAAATTTGATCCGATTTTAAACAGTGCGGACCCATTAACTTTAATTAATCCGCAAGATTATAGTGAGAAAAGACTTACGAAGTCAGTAGTTGTTTTCGACAAATTTGAATATTTTTCAAATTTTAATTTAGAAGAAAAAGGTACTGCCTATTTCAATGAAAAATTTAAATTCAAAAATGGAGATGTTAGAATAAATCAACATGAACTCTTTATGGAAGACCGGCGTCATATATTAGATTTAGCAATAGAGTGTGGATTTACTTCATATAAATACGTTGATTTAAGTGAAATTAATTATAACGGACAATACATATACATACTTAAAAAGAATACGCAATAAGCAAGTTTAAATTTTAATTATTATTATCATGTACATACTGATAATAATATTTATACCGATAGTCTTATTTTTAATATATTATATTTTTTTTAGATTGTTG